>JASFIG010000133.1:0-10880 GCA_050122795.1 Desulfobacterales bacterium | reverse complement strand
AAAGAAGGTGAAGCTCCGCTGGCCACTTTGCACGCATTTGCCAACCAGTACCTGAAGGGCGCCATTTCCAATATTCATTTTCTACCCTTTTTCCCCTACTCTTCCGACGACGGCTTTTCGGTTATGGACTTTTTTCAGATCGATCCGGCCCTGGGCACCTGGCAGGAGGTGGCGGCCACCGGTGAGGACTTCGAGCTGATGTTTGACTATGTGGTCAACCATTTCTCCGCAAAGGGGCAATGGTTTCAAAACTACCTGGCCGGAAACAAAGGATTTGAAGATTTTGCCATTGAAGTCGATCCGGCTACCGATCTATCCATGGTGACCCGGCCGAGATCCTTGCCGCTTTTATCGGAGTATAACAAAAAGAACGGCCAGACGGTGCATCTCTGGACCACGTTCAGTGCCGATCAGATCGATTTTAATTTTAAAAGCCTGGATGTGCTCGCCAAAATGATCGATGTGTTGTTGTTTTATGCCGATCAGGGTGCGACCATCTTAAGGCTGGATGCCATCGCTTATTTGTGGAAGGAAATCGGTACCAACTGCATTCACCTGCCCCAGACCCATGATATGGTCAAGTTGTTTCGGGCGGTGCTGGACCTGGTGGCGCCGGATGTGATCATTTTAACCGAAACGAACGTGCCGCATGATGAAAATATCAGCTACTTTGGCGACGGTAACGATGAAGCCCAGATGGTGTATAACTTTACACTGCCGCCGTTGTTGTTTTACACCTTTGTGACTGAAGATGCCTCGGTTCTTTCCGAATGGGCCAAGGGCCTGCATCTGGCATCTGAAAACAACACCTTTTTTAATTTTACGGCTTCCCACGACGGTATCGGCGTGCGCCCGCTGGAAGGCATCCTGGAACCCGGTGAAATCGAAAAACTGATCGAAATTGTTAAATCAAATGACGGCCGGGTCTCTTATAAGCGAAATCCCGACGGATCCGATAGCCCCTATGAGCTCAACATTACCTACGTGGATGCCATTCTGGGTGACACTGCCTCGACCCACGCCGAGAAATTTTTGGCCTCCCAATCCATTCAATATGTTTTGCCGGGCGTCCCGGCTACCTATATTCATAGTTTGCTGGGTTCCCGCAACTGGGTGGAGGGGGTCAAGCAAACCGGCCGGGCCCGAACCATCAACCGCGAAAAACTTCAGATCGAAAAGCTCATTTCAGATTTAAATAATCCCGACTCTTTTCGCGCCCGGGTCTTTTTCCCCTACCTGGAAATAATCAAGACGCGCAAAAAGCAACCGGCATTACACCCTAATGCCGATTTCGAAATTCTGGATGTCGATCCAAGAGTGTTTGGGATCAAACGCGGCAGCTCGGATCAAAAAATTTATGCCTTTACAAATATTTCATCTCAATCGGTTTCAATTTCCCTGCCCGCCGGCACAACAGGTGATCCGATGGTAGATTTAATGACCGGGACGGATATCGACACTACGGCAATCCGCATGAATCCCTATCAGTATATGTGGCTCGCGGAACCCGCCTGAAAGTTCTGCTATGAATGAATAATGTGCTTACGGAATGATATGCTCTTTGGATAATATAATTTGTTCCTTGATGGATATCATAAAAATGGTTATTCGTATTAAGTCTTTACCAATACACCATCGCTCCAACACTCCGGTTGGCTTTGGCACGCTGATTTTTCATCTAATTATGATTAAAGGAATGCGATAAATGAACACCAATACCCTGCTGGCAAAAGCAACAGACGGTTTCAAAACCCTGGATGTTTCTCAAAAGTATGTTGACGCCTCGCTCAAATGGCTGGACGTCTGGTTAAGCGATCAGATGTTCAGCGAATATGTTCACCAGATTCAGTATTTAATTGAGAACGAACGCTGGAACTTTCTGCTGGATGCATTTTACCAGGTGATCCCCTTCGGCACCGGTGGCCGCCGCGGCTTGGTCGGTATCGGTCCCAACCGCATTAACACCTGGACCATCCAGGCCTCCGCCCAGGGCCATTCACAATACCTGATAAAGATGTTCGGCGAAGAAGCCAAACAACAAGGGGTTGTCCTGACCTATGATGTCAGAAAATATGTTCAAAAAGGCATCTACGATGACGCAGCCCCCAATCCGGTCATGGATCTGGACGGCCGCCAGCTGGCCATCGCCGCCGCCGAGGTATATACCGCCAACCAGATCAAGGTGTATATGTATGATGAGACGCGCAGCACGCCTCAACTGTCTTTTACCATCCGGCATCTGAAGGCTGTTTCCGGCGATATGTTCAGTGCCAGCCATAATCTACCAACCGACAACGGTAAAAAGGTCTATGATCAGCACGGTGGTCAGTTGATACCGCCGGATGATCAGAACCTGGTGGATGAAGTCACCCAGAATGTCAAAGAAATCAAAACCCTGGCCTTTGACACCGCCAAAGCCCAGGGACTCATCGAAATTGTCGGAAAAGAAATCGATGAGGCTTATTACGCGGCCGTGTGCCCGGTATCGCTTTCCAGCGAGCGTAAATTAAAGATCGTTTATTCCCCGCTGCATGGCACCGGTCTGACATCGGTTTATCCGGTCCTAAAAAAGCTGGATTTCGATGTCACCCTCGATCCGGTAACGTCCGGTTTAAGCGGCGCTTTTGAAAACGTCACCTTCAACATACCCAATCCGGAAGTGGTTGAATCCTTCGACCACTCGCTGCCGTTTGCCCGGAAATTGGATGCCGACATTTTGCTCAGCACCGATCCGGATGCCGATCGAATCGGTGTAATGGTGAAACACAATGGCGACTGGCGGTTTTTAAGCGGCAATGAAATCGGTATTATTCTCTCGCAATACGCGATTTCAAAATATAAATCACAGGGTCGCCTCCTCCCGGACAATGTCATCATCAAAACCGATGTCACCACATCGTTGATTCAAAGAATAGCCGCTGAAAACGGTATCCGCTGTATCGGCGATTTGCTCGTCGGGTTTAAATATATCGGTGACCTCATGAACAAAATTGAAGCTGATAAAAAAATCGATTACTTCATTATGGGTACCGAAGAGAGCCACGGCTATCTGATGGGCAATTACGCCCGAGACAAAGATGCCGCCTGCGCAGCGATTTGGCTGGGCGAACATGCCGCTGAGCTTAAAAATCAGGGCAAGACCCTTTTAGATGACCTGGCCGACATCTACGCCCGTTACGGGTACTGCCATAATTATTTAACCGAAATCCGGTTACTGGGCGCCAAAGGCATGGAGCAAATATTGATGATCATGAGCCATCTGAGGGATACCCAGATTGAAACGATCGGTGATTTCACAGTCGAGCATAAAATTGATCGTCGCGATGGTGAACCGCAACCGCATCTATCACGTACCGATACATCCGCCCGCAATATGCTGGTGTACCAGTTGGAAAACACTCCCGATACTACCGGTCTACGCGTAACGGTGCGGCCGTCGGGTACCGAACCCAAAATCAAAATGTATTTCGAGGTATTCGGCAAACCGTTTCCCTTGGCAGATATCGAATCTGAAATGGCAAAAGTGATCAAAATTCGGGAAAGTTTGGAAAAAAGCTTCATGCAGTATTGCTACAAATTGCTGGACGTCGATTTTCCGGATAGAGGCTTTTTGCTGTTCTGGCAGCTGCCGCTGGATGCCAAATTGAAATATTTTGAAATCGAAGAGGACATCACCCGTTTGAAAAACATTTCAGATGACGGCGAGCGCAAAGAAAAATTGTTCAAATTATTGGAATTTTTGGGTGCCAATCCCATTCAAAAAATAGACAAGGCGTTCAAGAAAAAGTTCAAAATGGGCATTATTGAGTATCTAAAAATAACGGGTATTACCTAACAACCATGGATGTGTGAACAGCATTTTACATTGCAACGATATAGAACGTAAAAGGATATCTATAATTGAAATAACAACTTCTTTATGCACCAAATTCTTAAATCCCAAATAACAAAACCCAAATATCAAACAATTTACAATGACCAAAATTAAAAATTACAAACAAATAATCATAGGGAAATTGGAATTTGTGATTTATTTGTAATTTGGTGTTTGTGATTTGAGATTTTTTAGCCGTGCTGCTTGAATTTCCAAGTTCCTGTATCTCTTTACCCAATTTGAAAGAAAACAGAGGAGAATGAATGCCCTTCCCCGCCCATAAAACCAAAATTGTGTGCACCATCGGCCCGGCCTCGGATTCGCCGGAGATTCTGGAAAGAATGATCCGGGCCGGCATGAATATCGCGCGGCTTAATTTTTCCCATGGTGATTTTGAAAGCCACGCAAAAAACATTCAAAAAATTCGTGCTGCCGCCAAAGCCATCGAAAAACGCGTGGCCATTATGGCCGATCTGCCCGGCCCCAAGATGCGCATCGGAGAATTGGAGGAAGAGCCCATTGAGTTAGAAATCGATGCCCCTTTCACCTTGACCACCAAAGAAATTGTCGGCAATCAGAACCGCGCATCGGTTGGCTTCTCAGGGTTGCCCAGAGCAGTGAAACCGAAAGACAAGCTATTTATAAACGATGGGCTGGTCGAGTTAGAAGTTGTCACCGTGGAGGGCCCTGAAGTCCACTGCAAGGTTATCGTCGGCGGACCGCTCCGCTCCCGCAAAGGACTCAATCTACCGGACATTGATTTAGGTATCAGTGCCTTTACGGAACGCGATCGTGAATGTCTTGAATTTGCCATGCAAAATGATGTCGATGCCGTCAGCCAATCGTTTGTGGAGACTGCCGAAGACATCAAAGCTGTCCGAAAAGCCGCCAGGGAACTGGGCCACGATCCTTTCATTATCGCCAAGATCGAGCGCATTGGGGCGCGCAATCACATTGATGACATCCTTGAGGCTACAGACGGTATCATGATTGCCCGAGGTGACCTGGGGGTTGAAATTCCCATCGAAAAGATGGCCTATGCACAGAAGTTGCTCATGCAGAAGGCCAACCTGGCCGGCAAACCCGTCATAACTGCGACCCAGATGTTGGAGTCCATGTCTCATAGCCGCAGGCCGACGCGGGCCGAAGCCACCGATGTGGCCAACGCCATCCTGGACGGCACCGATTGCGTCATGTTGTCCGGCGAATCGGCCATGGGTGAATATCCGGTGCATGCGACGAATATGCTGGCCAGAATTGCAGCAGATATCGAACAGCATCGAGTTTATAATCCCATTGAAAAACAACTGCGATCGCGACGGAAAAGCGATAACATCAATAAGGGCGATTTGATTGCCTTAAGTGTCGATACCACCCTGAAACGGATCACCCCACCGACGGTCATCGTGCCCACCCGCAGCGGCGCGACCGCCAGAAGAATTACGCGATTTAGACTACCGGTCTGGATTACCGCCATTAGCCGTGTTGAAAAAACCTGTCAAGATCTGTTGTTTTCTTACGGCGTTCAGCCGGTTTGTGAGCCGGATCACCCGGATGACTGGAAACAATGGGCCCGCAACTACCTAAACCTCGTCGGAGAAAGTGGCGACTTAATTGTCATGACCGAAGGGCCCTCAGAAAAACATCCCTATCGCAACAATCGCATGGAGATATTGGATCTAAGCCGCTTATAAAAAATGCGTCTTTGACGCTTTTTTTGTTCATTGGTTAATTTGTTTGATTGGTTTAATGGGTTAGAGCGGGAGAGGCATATGGGTTCAAGTTTGAAAAAATTGCGGCAAGACGCTCACCGGATCTTTGCAGCCGGGCTGCAGGCTGTAGATCCAGTGGCCGCCATTAACCAGAATGTGACGGTTAGTGCCGGCATGCTGAGCATCGGCGAACAGCAGTTCAATCTCAAGGATTATGATCGCATTCTGGTCGTAGGCGCCGGCAAAGCGGTTGCCCCTATGGCCAAAGCTATGGAAGATCTCTTAGGTGACCGCATTTCCGATGGTATGATTGTTACCAAAGATGACCATGGCCTGCCTTTGAAGAAAATACACGTGTGCGAAGCCAGCCACCCGGTTCCCGACACACGGGGTGTCGCGGGTACTGAGGAAATCCTCGCTCTGATCGAAAAAGCCACCGAGCGTGATCTGGTCATCTGTTTGATCTCCGGCGGGGGCTCAGCGCTTTTAATCGCACCGGTCGAGGAAATATCACTTGCCGACAAACAACATACGACCAAATCATTACTAACCTGCGGCGCTACGATTCACGAGTTTAATACGGTCCGCAAACATCTTTCCCGCGCCAAAGGCGGCCGGCTGGCACAAAAAGCTTACCCGGCAACCGTGACCAGTCTGATTCTGTCAGATGTTGTCGGCGATGATCTGGATGTGATCGCCTCAGGACCGACCGTTCCCGATTCCAGCTCATTTCAGGATGCCGAACAGATTCTCAAAGGCTATGGCATCTGGGATCAATTGCCAGCAAATGTCCGCGGTTATCTTGAAAAGGGAGCAGCCGGAAAGATAGCGGATACGCCCAAACCAGGTGATACGGCCTTTAAAAAATGTTCACAGGTTTTGGTGGGAACGAATTTGCAGGCGTTGCAGGCCGCCGGTCAAAAAGCACAGGGGCTTGGGTATAATACCATGATTCTTTCATCCAAAATAGAAGGAGAAGCCCGTGAGGCTGCCAAGTTTTTTACGGCGATTGCCAAAGAAATTCTGAGCTCGAACAACCCAATGGAACCTCCAGTATGCGTCCTGGCCGGAGGTGAAACCACCGTCACGATTTCAGGAAACGGGCTTGGCGGCCGCAATCAGGAGTTTGCCCTGGCAGCGGCGATGGCAATCGATGGTGTCAATAATGTCATCGTTCTCAGCGGCGGCACGGACGGTACCGACGGCCCTACAGATGCGGCCGGGGCGATAGCCGACGGTACGACCCTGGCACGGGCGAGGGCCAAAAATATGGATCCCAAAGATTTTTTACGGCGCAATAATTCTTACGGTTTTTTTCACAAGCTGGATGATCTGATTATGACCGGGCCCACCCGTACCAACGTTATGGATATTTATATGCTGCTGATCGGCAACGTGGGATGATTTCGGAATGTGGCTTGCGACGAGCTACATTCGGCCTGAGCTCATGTCGAAGGCGGCCGAGTCGATTACGGAATGCGGAATGTTAAAAAAAACAAATTTGGATCATCATTAAATCTGCAACCCGCAATTGATCATGTCTCAGTTCACCTATCGTTTCCGATCAAAGCGGGTGAGGCCGCCGGCTGCGAGTCGATCTACAAACCACATCAATTCACCTCTTGACGGTTGGATGAGCCGGGCGGGATAGCGCTCCGGTGCCGCGTCACCTTCTAGCACCGTCTGAAGAACATCTGCTTTCTCACCGCCGCTCACCAGGAACAGAATCAGATCGGCGTTATTCAAGACCGGTATGGTCAGGGTTATCCGGAAAGAATCAAATTTTTCAACCCGGTTGGCCACCACCAGACGTTTTTGTTCACTCAGCGCCGGGGAATCAGGAAAAAGTGAAGCCGTATGACCATCTGACCCCATCCCCAGCAAAACACAGTTAAAACGCGGTATGTCACCGTTTGTGTTGCCAAAGAACCGCTGCATGTCGCGAGCATAATCTTCTGCTGCTTTGCTGGCATCGAGATTTTCAGTGGGTACGCGGTGGATGTTGGCCGAAGGAATAGGAACACGGGATAACATCGCTTTAAAGGCCATGCGGTAATTACTGTCCGGATGATCCGGTGCAACAAGACGTTCATCACCCCAGAAAAAATGGATCCGCTCCCATGGAATAGGACGGTCTAACTCGGTGTTATCGGCCAGCAGTTCATAAAGCCTGCGCGGTGTCGAGCCACCGGACAAGGCGATGCTATAAACATCTTCTGTTTGCAAGGTTTTACCGATGTGTTGCACAAGTGTTTCGGCGGCCGCTCTGCACATCGCTTCTGCACCCGCAAAAATTTTAATTTTTTGATTTTTTGAGATGGTAGACATCGTCAGGACATTCCGGGTAGCACGATTAATGGGGTTCAATTCATACTGTTCCATAATAGTAAGGACGAAATGACCGCTTCGCAATTTATTGAACCTGAAGCAACTTGTTAAAGCAAAAAGAAGTATTAATATATGTCAATTGTCAAAATCGGGGGATGTCAACATGCTTGCCAAAAAAAATCCAACCACAACCAAAAGCTGGCGAAACTTGCGCCGACACCACAAACAGATAAAAGATCTTCACATGCGGGATCTGTTTGCCCGAGATCCCCGGCGGTTTGATAAGTTTTCCATCCGGTTCAACGATATCATGGTGGATGTCTCCAAAAACAGGATCACAGAGGAAACCCTCAAAAGCCTGATTGCACTGGCAGAAGAATGCGAACTTGGCAGTGCTATCGAGAGTCTGTTTACCGGACAAAGGATCAATGAAACCGAAGATCGAGCTGTCTTGCATACCGCTTTGCGGAATCGGGACAACACGCCGGTGGTAATTGACGGTCAGGATGTGATGCCGGAAGTCAACCGGGTCTTACATCAAATGCAAGATTTTTCCGCTCGGATCCTATCGGGAGATTGGCAGGGATACACGGGAAAAAGAATTTCGGATATTGTCAATATCGGCATCGGTGGCTCCGACCTGGGCCCGTTGATGGTCACAGAAGCGCTGCGGCCGTATGCCCAGAAGGGCATGCGTGTTCATTTTGTTTCAAATGTCGATGGCACCCACCTAAAAGAAACCCTCAGACGCTTGAATCCGGAAACCACCCTGTTTATGATCGCCTCCAAAACGTTTACCACTCAGGAGACCATGACCAATGCGTTTTCCGCCAGAAGCTGGTTTTTAGAGGCGGCAAGAAATCCGCAGCACATTGCCCGTCATTTTGTAGCCATATCCACCAACAGCAAGGCCATTGAAAAATTCGGTATCGACAAGGACAACATGTTTGTTTTCTGGGACTGGGTGGGCGGACGCTACTCCCTGTGGTCGGCCATCGGCTTGTCTATCTCCTGCTATATTGGATATGGGAACTTCAGCGCGCTGCTGCAGGGCGCATTCGAAATGGATCGGCATTTCAAATCTGCGCCTTTTGATCAAAACATCCCGGTTATCTTGGCCTTAATCGGTATCTGGTACAATAATTTTTTCGACGCCCAGACCGAGGCCATTCTGCCCTATGATCAATCCATGCATCGATTTCCGGCCTATTTTCAACAGGGCAATATGGAAAGCAACGGCAAATCCGTTGACCGTCAAAGTCAAAAAGTGGATTACCAGACCGGACCGATTATCTGGGGCGAGCCGGGCACAAACGGTCAGCATGCCTTTTATCAGCTCATCCATCAGGGTACCAAACTCATACCGGCCGATTTTCTGGCACCGGCTATCAGCCACAACCCCGTTGGAGATCATCATCAAATCCTGTTATCAAATTTCTTTGCCCAGACCGAAGCCCTGCTAAACGGCAAAACAGCGGATGAAGTCAAAGCTGAATTAAAAAAAGACGGCAAAAGCGATAAAGAAATTCAAAAATTATGGCCGCAAAAGGTATTTGAGGGCAATCGCCCGACCAATTCCATTCTTTTCAAGCAACTGACCCCCGGAACCCTCGGAAGTCTGATTGCCATGTATGAGCATAAGATTTTCGTTCAGGGGGTGATCTGGAATATTTTCAGCTTCGATCAATGGGGTGTTGAGCTCGGCAAACAGCTGGCCAATAAAATTTTACCCGAGCTGGCAGACGACAGATCCGTCGACACTCATGATAGCTCAACCAACGGGTTGATCAATGCCTACAAAAAGATGAGAAAGTAAAAGAGAGGAGACTTACGAAAATGAATCTGAAAAAATTATCGATTGTGGTTATTTCTTTACTGCTGTTTCTAATCGGATGTGCCCAGACCAACAGTAACACCGCCAATGCCTCGGCAACACCGGTCATCGATCGCATTCAAAAGAGCGGCACGCTGAGAGTGGGCATGACGGGTAACATGCCGCCATTGAATATGACATCCAAAGAAGGCGAGCTGATGGGCTATGAAGTCGATCTGGCCCGGGCCATGGCCAAGGCGATGGGGGTCAAAGCCAAACTGCAAACCATGCCCTTTGCCGAACTGCTGCCGGCTCTGGAGGCGGGCAAAATCGATATGATTTTGTCCAACATGACCATTACCCCCGGTCGCAACCTGAAGGTCGCATTTGTGGGACCGTACTTTACGTCCGGCAAAGCATTTCTGACCAAGCGCAAAACCATTGCAGCGGCGGATGAAGCAGCCGATATCGATGCCAAAAATACCAAACTGGTGGCTCTTAAGGGCTCCACCAGCCAGGCATTTGTCGAAACGGCCATGCCGGAAGCGCAACTGGTTACCGCCAAAGACTATGATGAAGCCGTCAATATGGTGCTGCAGGATAAAGTGCATGCGATGGTGGCCGACTACCCGATCTGCGTGGTTTCTGTTTTTCGCTATCCGGAAGCGGGATTGCTGTCCGTTGTGACGACCCTCACCTATGAACCGATCGGGGTGGGAGTGCCGACCGGAGACTCTCTGCTGGTCAACTGGGTCGAAAATTATTTAAATATTGCTAAGAAAACCGGGTTGCTGGGGGAGCTAAGGGAAAGATGGCTATCGCAAGCAGACTGGCTGAACCGGCTACCATGATCCGGTTTTTATAAAAACCGGATAGTTATTTGTTGTTGGTTATTGGTTATTCGATTTTGAACTGATGGGGGATGATCGGCCCGCGTTAGTCTTCGGGCAAGATCATCCCGCTATATTTTCTCGGCTTCTGGCCGCTGGCATGTGTCTTCTGAACTTTGGATGAATGGTAAACGAAGACGAAGACGATTACGATAAAGCGCATCAGATATCGTCCTCGTCGTCGTCCTCGTACGCGTCCTCATCCTCGAGAACATAAACCGCTGAATACGAGCAGCACGCAGCCGTAACCCGAAAAAATTTGG
>JASFIG010000132.1:0-10926 GCA_050122795.1 Desulfobacterales bacterium | reverse complement strand
AGAGACTACAAACGCCATGCCCTATGCTCCGTGCGCTATGCTGATCTAGCGGTTGGCTTTGCGGATGCCCAGTTGATCCAGCGCTATAATCCATTTGCAGATATTGGCGGATCCCTCCACCATGGCGTACGTCGGTGCATCCCGGAAATAGCGCGCCACGGAATATTCGGTTGAATACCCATAAGCACCTAAAATCCGCATGGCATAAAGGGCGCATTTATTGGCAACCTCACCGGCCAGATATTTGGCCTGGGCCACATCCAGGCCGTTATTCAATCTACCCTGATCCTTGGCCCATGCCGCTTTGTAAACCAGCATTCGGGCGGCTTCGATTTCGGCTGACATCTGGGCGATCATGTCCTGGTTCATCTGAAATTCACCGATGGGTTTGCCGAACTGCTTGCGTTCGGTGGCATATTTGATGACTTCTTCCAGACAGGCCTGGGCCAATCCGACACCACCGGCAGCAGCCGAAAGTCGGGTTTGATTTAAAGAGCCGAAAAGAATTTTGGCGCCATCACCCGGTTTACCTATTATATTTTCCTTCGGGACTCTGGTATCGGTCAGATAAATTTCTCCGGTGGGTGATGAGCGCGAACCCATCTTGTCCAGAGCGGTGGTGCGCACATCGTTAAAGTTTTTTAATTCCACCACAAAAGCAGACAGCCCTTTTGATCCCGCATCGCGATCCGTGTAGGCATAATAGATGGTGACATCGCCCACGTCGGCGTTGGAAATCCAGGTCTTGGACCCGTTCAGTAGCCAGTGATCGCCTTTGTCTTCGGCACGGGATTTAATCGCCATCACGTCCGAGCCCGCATCCGGTTCCGTCATGGCAAAACAGCCCAGATATTCGGCGCTCACCAGTTTGGGAATATATTTTTGCTTTAACTCCTCGCTGCCGTACGTTTGAATGGTGTAGGCACAGCCGAGGGCCTGCATGTTCACCTGCACCCGCAAAGAGCTCGACGCCCGGGCAATTTCTTCAGAAATGATCATGGCCGCCAGCCAGCCCATTTCGGACCCGCCATAGGCCTCTGAAATCACAGTACCGAATAAACCCAGTTCCCCCATGGGCTTGACGGCTTCTTCATATGGAAAATAATGCTTCTCATCCCATTCGTCGGCAAAGGGTGCAATTTTTTCGCTCGCGAAATCGCGTACCGTATTTTTCAAAATTTCGAGTTCTTCCGGTAACCTAAATTCCATTTTTCCTCCTATGACGAATTATATTTGGTCAAAATGATGGCTTCGTATACAGTATACGCTTTACGCATAAGTGATGAAATATAGAGGAAGGCGTTCGGGGTGTCAAGAAAGAAAGTCGCTAAACAATTAGGAATTTCGCTAATTTTAAGGTCATTGTTTACGGTCGCTTTTTAGCCGCCAAATAGTTTAACTTGACCTTTGGATCATTCAAGATATCGGCGGCCGCTCCTGCAATATCCCGGTCATTATAAACACTGCCGCCTCGCGACGTCTTGTTGAGTCCCGGGACGCTCTTTAAAAGCGTGGATTTTCCGGCTCCGTTGGCTCCAATGTAGTAGACGCTTTCACCTCTCCAAAAACAGGCTCCGTCCCCAGCTCTATTCGATAAAACTGGGCAGATAAAGGGCAACCTGGGGGAAAAGCAGCAGGATTAAGCAGCAAAACCACAGGGCGATCAGGTAAGGCCATACCCCCCTGAAAATATCCATTACCGGTGTATCCCTGTCCACGGCGAACACGACGTAAACATTGGCGCCCACAGGGGGTGTCAGCACGCCCATCCCCAAAGCCAGTGTCATGATAACCCCGAACCATGTCCCGTCGAAGCCCAGCTTCAATGCCGCCGGGTAAAAAATGGGTATGGTCAGCAAAACCATAGCCAGGGCGTCGACAAAGCAGCCCATCGCCATGAGGATGAGAAGAATGGCAACAATGACAAGCCAGGGCGGCAGAGGAAGCGTCACCACCCAGTCCGCCACAAGCATGGGAAGGCGTGTCAGCCCAAGAAACTCCCCGTAGACGGCTGCCGCACCCACCAGGAACATGACCATGGTCGATGTGCGGACGGTGTCTTTCAGCGAGTTCACAAATCCCTGCCAGGTGAGGGCCCGCCTGGCCAGCACCACCAACAGCGTCGCAAAACAGCCCACCGACCCGGCCTCGGTGCCCGTGAAGAACCCGGCCAGCAGACCACCAATCACAGCCACAAAGATGATGATGACCTCTATCCCCCCTTTAGCCAGCGCCGTGATTCTGTCCTTCCAGGGAATATACGGACCGGGCGGTGCCTTTTTCGGATCGAGGGCTACCACCAACCAAGTGCTCAACAAGAAAAGAGCCCCCAGAAGCAGACCGGGAAAGATACCGGCAATGAAAAGCTTCGCCACGCTCTCTGCCGTGATACTGGCATAGACGATGAAGATAACGCTGGGCGGAATCAGCACTCCCAGGATGCCCGAGGCCGCGATATTGGCTGTGGCCAGAGAACGATTGTAACCCCGTTTCTTCATCTCGGGTAATGCCAGGGCCGCGAAGGTCGCCGAAGTAGCCGTCGTAGAACCGCAGATGGCACCGAAAGCGGCGCAGGCTATGGTGGTCGCCATGGCCAGGCCACCCTTGAGCCGGCCCACCAGTTTGTACGCGGCGTCGTACAGGTGCTCGCTGATGCCGGAGTGGTAACCGATGTAGCCCATCCAGGTGAAAAGTGGAACCACCACCAGAGCATAGCTGGCAAATGTCCCGTACATAATCGAGGATGCAGCACCCAAAGCGGCCGCCGGACCCTTGATCCAGCCAATTCCGGCCATGCCCAGCACCAGCATCACGAAAGCCACAGGCATGCGGGAAAGAAGAAGCACAATCAGGAAAATCACGGATAAGGCACCTAACAGCTCACGCTCCATCTTCACCTCCATTACGGATCGCCATCACCGCCTTGATTACGTCCCGGACAAGGACCATGCATGTGAGCGCCAGCGACGCGGCAATCAAAAACATAAAAGGAGCCCTGGGAATTTCCAATACCCCCGTCACCCACCCGTATCGCAAATTTCGAATGGCCATTTCGACCACTCCCTCGGTGAGCCAGATCGTAAAACCAAGAGCAATCAGACCGGTCAAAAGGTCTATGACAGCCTGCACTCGGGGCTGAAAGCGGTCCACCAGGATACCGACCGCCACATGTCCTCTCACAAACGTAAGGTAGCCGATTCCCATGCTCAGGATCACGGACGCTATCAGCTCCACAACCTCGTGAGTGCCGGGGATCGGCTTATGGATAGCTTGATACCGAATCACGTCCGTTACCACAAGGGCCATACACGCCACAATCGCGAGCATGGCAATCCAGGCCATCTTCTCTGCGATAAACCCCAGCACTTTTTCGAAAGCATTCATCCGGCCCTCCTGTTTCTTTCGTCCTAAGCAAACACTCCGGTTTTCCCTTAAAAGAGTTGGGGTACCTCTGGGTACCCCAACTTCCTCACCGTGTATTGACCTACATCACGCCAAATCCATCTTGATTATCCTATTTTTTCCAAGAAGGTGGCTCCGGCGGATTCGGCCAGCTGTGTGTCCAGGTAGAATACGGGGGCGTCGTGCTATAGTACTTATCCAGTTCGAGATACTTGTTCCAGACGGCCTTTTTCATGGCGTCATCGCCAATCCATTTGTCGATGAGACCAGCTGTTGCGGCAACCCATTTAGCATATTCAGCCGGATTCTCGGTGGGCAAATCATAGTAGGTGTAGCCCTCAAGTTCTTTCATGTACTCTAACCCATCTGCCTCACCCCATGTTCTCAACTGGCCGTAGTATGCAGGATAGGCAGCGTTGACCTCATCAAAGATAGTTTTTACCGGTGCCGGCAAGCGATCGTAGGAATTCTTATTCATTACCTTGAAGAACACGAAGTGGTAGCTGAATGGAGCGAAGGTAACATGCCGCACATATGCACCCAGACCGAAGCCCTTGGGCGTGTCAGTGGGACAGAGGATACCATCAATCAGACCGGCTTCAAACCGCTCGAGCGCCACACTCATGGGGGCGAACAGAGGTTTTGCTCCCAAAGCTTCCATACACGCCACGGATGCGGGGTTGGCCGCTCTGATGGTCTTGCCTTGAAAGTCAGCCAGCGTTCGAACATCTTTACCCGGTGTCATAAGGAAATAGCCCGGTCCAGTGGACCAGAAATGCATCAGCTTCATATTTGTGCGGGCGAATTGTGCCTGCAGTTCGGGCATCTCTTCATGAAGTTTCTGGATGGTCAACGACATCGTGTAAGCGTTCTTTCTTTGAGCTTGGCCCGGGTATTGGGGACCGGCCCACAGGGGAAAAACACCAGGGCTATAACCCGGACCGCTTGTCCCGACATCGTAGGTACCGGACTCAATACCGTCCAATAGCTTCGCTGGATGCACGGTAAAAAACTCGGTCCACTCGATCTCATAATCGGTCTCGGCCTTAACACGGTCCGCTATAGTCTTCATCCAGACCTTGTGACCGAGTGCGGCCTGGAAGTCGCCAGCCGGCCAGAAAGTAGCAAAATCGAGCTGAATCTTCTCGCGAGCACTCGCGGGCGCAGACCAGACCAGAATAACCATGCTTACAGACAGCACTGCTGCTAACACGATTAGGGTTCCTTTTTTCATTTTTTTCCTCCTTTTGTAGGGTTTAGAACTGCTGAATTTGCCTCCGCCGAAGTCAATCCCGGAAACAAATTTTCCGCTTTCACTCCTAAGCTGGTTTATCTTTCCCCATCGTAAAAGGGATGTGCGACTTATTATTGAAGTTCAGTTGTATTGTTACACTTCCCTAAAATGAATCTCAAGAAAAAACTGAGAAGCGTTATCAATAGCCTGTCAGGTGCTTGAGCTTCTCATCCCAGAATTTTTTATGATCTTCTCTCCAATTCGGACCTCTAAAATTTGTCCTTTTTTCAAAAAAAGGGCCGAGTCTATCGAACCACCTGACCCACGGGTTCTTCTTTTTCTCTCTGGCCTCAATAACGTCTGCGACAAACAAATCGATATTTACGATCTCTTCCTTAGGAACATAGTAGGAAGCTCCCTCTTCTGCGGATTTCGTCAAGGTCTCTTCGCTCAAGGCATGGGCGGTGAGCATTAGAGCAGGAATGTCTTTTTCCTTTGCAATCTGGAGAAGTTCGAATCCCTGAACGCCCATGATGTCAAAAACCGCAACGTCGTAACGATATGTTTCAAGAAGCTCTTTGGCTTCCTCGAATGTAGATGCACGGTCAATCATACAGATGCTCAAAAGCTCGGTCAAAGAATCAAGAACGTCGGGTTCGTCATCAACTATCAACACCCTTTTCCCTTGAAGCAGTTTTTCTGTTTCCATTTCCCAGTCCTCCTTTTAGAAAGGGACTGTAGCGAAAATTAATGGTTGTGTGCGGAACTGATGAAAACCGCAACATGTGGTAGCCTATCGGTAGTGATAATCTTTGGGCTCGAGCTCGGATACCAAAAATGCTCAATATTGTCAAGCGCGTGTTTCGCACTTTGTTTCAACGATCAGACGATTCTCTCTGATCAAGCTGCGGCACCGCTCGACCGGATCTATCGCGGGCCGCATAAATGAATTGACATGTCGATAAGGCTGGCTCCGGTTGCGGACCGTCGAAAACTCACGCATCAGCAAGCGTACGGCCGAACAGGATCTATCGATGATAAAGTCGGGCGGCGATAGCGCTGATCATCTCAAGCACTTATAGCCCCGACGGCTTCGCGCCGGTCCAGTACCCCTGAGGATCAAATCGTCTTAACATGGCAAGTTCCTCCTCGGTTGGTTGCGGTGTTTGCGCCAATTCATCCGCGATCTTCAACGGCCAGCCTGTGCTGTCTAAAATATCATTTACACTGACGCCCGGATGCAGTGAGACGAGCATCATCTCACGGCTTTGGGCGTCAAATCGCAAAATACCTAACGTTGTAATAACCGCAGCAGGTCCACCACGCGGCAATCCGACTTCACGGCGCCAGCCGGCGCCATCGCCGAATCCGGGCGAGGTGATGTAATCAACCTGCGGTACAAAACGGCGCCATTCGTGATTCATGATAATGATATGCCGTTGCGCCAGACTGGCCAGATCACAGGCACCGCCGCTGCCCGGCAGGCGCGTCACGGTCTTCTCAACTCCGCCGATGTAGCTGGTATTGAGATTACCGAACCGATCGATCTGAGCACCGCCGATGAAGCTCACATCCACCTGACCCTGCTGCAGCAGCCCCATCATATCGGCCGTATCTGCCAGCCATTGCGCCCGATAAAGGTTCGGCAAATCGCCCATTGTCAGGATGGGGTCGGGGGCCAGTGCGTCGCGCACGATCCCCAGTTCGTAGATTCCAACAGCGCCGGGTGCATGCGTGCTCTTGGCCAGCAAAAAACCCAGCAGCGGTAACCGCATCCCGACAAACACCACTTCCCCGTCTGCGATCTCACGCGCCGCAGCCGTGACCATCAGCTCCGGGAAAGTGTAGGACGTATTTGGCATCTCTTTTGTCTACAATTAATTCAGTTATTTATTCAAATTTGCCCAATTGTGCCAATAAACAGAAGACAGAGGACAGATAACAGATGACAGATGATAGAATATAGCTCTTTTAGACTTTACCATCTGTTTTCTGTCTTCTGACATCTGACCTCTGTCCTCTGAAACCTGCTAATACCCATAATCCACCGGTTCTGAATAGTCATGGTGTTTTATAGCCAGCTCGGCCATGCGCTGCTCTCCGAGCAATTTCGTATAGTCTTTCCAGTTTTGTACGCTTTGCACCCATTCTTTTTGCCAGTCGTCAAACGCCTGCGGCGTTCGGCTTTCGGTCCGGTAGTCCAGAAATCCCTGGTGATCGCGATTATAATAGCCGGGTACCGGCGAGGGATGACCACCCCAGGGCGCATGTACTACCGCGCTGACCCGATAGCCCGGTGTAATGACCCGATTGGGATCACGGCTGATGACTTCCGGCTCCACAATATCTTCAGCCGTAATAATGATGTGGTTGCTGGCCAGACAGGCATCGCGGGTTAGACCCAGATTGCCCCAGGCATGGGCATTGCCGTACCGGTCCGCCCGCTGAAGGTGAATGATGGAGACATCCGGTTTCAAGGCGGCCACCGCCGTCAGCGTTTCACCGCTGAAGGGGCAGGTCATGGTTTTCAGGCTGTAATTGGTTTTAAATAGATCGCTGCCCAGAGCGGTGCGGGCCGGCATGAAGGAAACCCCCATGGCACCGGCCCGCAGCGCCATGGCCAGGGTTAGATTCGAATGGTCTTCCATTTCCAGCAAGCCGCCCTCGACCGCTCTGCGAAAATTGTAACTGGATCCGGTAATAACGTTACCCACCCAGGCCGCCCTGATTTTGCGGACACACCCGGCGCCGACAATTTGATCAAATAAAATATCCGATATGGGCCCGATTAGGGTTAGACGCCGCTTTTTCTGGCGGATGAGCTCGTGTCCGGCGGCGAACGGAATGAGTGATTCCTGGGCGAGGCCCAGGGCAATAGCGCTGCCATCGGGCACAAAGCGCTCGATGGCTTCAGGGAGGGGCAGCAGTTTTGACTCTGGCAACTTGGGCGACCTCCAGCATCAAAATGGTATCTGATGAAGATTCGGATTCGGTCTATTGGCCCGCTTTAATGGATTTTTCGAAATCTTCAAAAAATTGGTTGCGTTGTTTCCAGTCCGGTCCAAAGCGTTTGTTGAAGAATTCACCGAGCTTGTCAAATAGCTTTCCCCAGACCGGTTGCCCCTCTTTGAGGACAACATCGGCGATAAATTCGTCTAGGTTGCTCATCTTTTCTTTGGGCAGAAAGGAAACCGCTCCCAGTTTTATGGATTTTTCCAATGCTTCAGGCGTCAGGGCATAGGCCGTCAGCATCACCGTGGGAAATCCGCGTTTTACAGACGTTTTTAAGAGGTCAAAACCATTCACACCCATAATATCCAGAATAACGATATCAAAGGTATAACCCAGTAGCAATTGATGCGCGGTATCATAATCATTGGCTTTGCGCACCAAACACATGTCCAAAACCTCTGCCACGGTATCGGTAACATCGACCTCGTCATCAACAGTCAATACGATCTTATCTTTCAACAGCTTTGCCGTATCCATGATTTTGATGTCTCCTTTCTGCAGAGGGTTGCATTTGACAGCCATTTTTTTTTGGTGTTAATATCAAGGCCTATACCATTATAAAAATCGACAAGTCAAGACATGCCTCGATTTGTTATAATCAACCTCAGCCCGTTTATTTACCTTGAGTAACTAAAACGGTAAGGAGGATTTTAGCTTGCATTGCAAGGCCGGGCTGTATTAAACGTCCATATCATAGATTCAAAGGTTCAAGGTTCAAGGTTGAAAGGTTACGAAATAAAACCGAAGAACAAAGAGCATCTGAACCTTGAACCCTGCCTGTGGGGTCGTAGCGCGGAGCGCGAAGCCCCAAACCTCTGAACCGGTGAAAGATGACCCCAGCCGCAGAAAAGCAGATCGCCGCTTTGAATCAAACCCTATCCGGGGAAATCCTGATTACCTGCCGACACACCGATCATCAACAAAGCGATGCCATCGTGCAATTCTGCGACCGCCTTAGCCGGCGGGTCGCCAAAATTCGCGTCAAAAAGGAAACAGGCGATCCGGGTGACATGCCCGGCATTCAAATTCACGACGGATTATTTTATCAGGCGGTACCGGCAGGTACCGAGATCGCTCCCTTTGTCGAAGCCCTTCAAATGGCAGCCGCAGGCACTGCTCGTAAAAATGACGCTATCTTAAAAAAACTCTCAGCTATAGATCTGCCGATCCATATGGTCCTGTATGTGGCCTCTGAATGCCCATTCTGTCCCCAGGCCGTGCGCCAGCTGCTACCGTTGGCGTCCGCCAATTCTCATATCCACTTGACGGTCATCGATGCTTTGTCTTTTCCCGAACTGGCCGAAAAAGACAGCCTGCAATCCGTACCGACCTTGATCCTGGAAGACCAATTCCGCTGGACGGGTCGTTTTCAGACCGATGAAATCGTAGAAATGATGGTAAATCGCGATCCCAGTGCCCTGGGGCCGCTTTCGCTGGAAATGATGCTCAAAGACGGTAAAGCCGGCCAACTGGCAGAAATGATGCTGGCAAAAGCGCAGATTTTTCCCGCCTTCTGTGAGCTGCTCCTTCATACAAAATGGCCGGTCCGCCTGGGTGCAATGGTGGTCATGGATGAGCTCATTGAAAAAAACCTGGACCTTGCCCTTCAAATCATACCACCGCTGTGGCAGCAATTTAACACGGTTGACGACCGGGTAAAAGGGGATCTGTTGTACATTTTCGGCCAGACAGGGCAAAAAGACATCATCCCTTACCTGAAAAAAGTTTTGAGCGCAGACTTTGAACAGGAAGTCAAAGAAGCCGCGCAGGAAGCGCTTGAGAAATGTAACACCTGATCGGGTTTTCCAAACCGCTTTGTTTTCAACGATCAGGGCACAGCGGGCGGTCGTTGACTCATGGTGTTAGCAGCGGCTTGAGCTTATCGAGTCTCAGGCATATGTCGTCAAGCGTGGCCGGTGATTTTGCGAAACAGAAGCGTACCTGATTGTTGCCCCATTCGGCCGTATGATAAAAGGCGGTGCCCGGTACGGTCGCAATGCCGGTCAGGTCGATCAATTTCAGACTGAATGCATAGGCTCCGTCTGTGCCCACCTGGGCGATCAAACGGTCCGCATCAGCCATGATGTAATAGGCGCCTTTGGGAATTTTGAGATTGAATCCGGCATCCAGCAGTGCGCGGCAGAGCCGGTCCCTTGCCTGCGCATAACGGTTCTGCAAAGATTCATAATAGGTTTCGGCGAAATTCAGAGCGCGGACACCGGCCTTTTGAAAAGGGGTGGGCGCACCCACAGTCAAAAAATCGTGAACCTTGCGGATACGACTGGTGATTTTCTCATGGGCCAGGGCCCAACCCACCCGCCAGCCCGTGACAGAGTAGGTCTTGGAAAGGGAATTGATGGTTACGGTACGATCGGCCATACCGGGCAGCGCAGCGATAGAAACATGCTGTTGGCCGTCATAAATGATGTGTTCATAAATTTCGTCGGTGATGGCCAGGCAATCCCACTGAATACAGAGCCTGGCGATATCTTCCAGTTCCGTTATGGAAAAAACCTTTCCGGTGGGATTATTGGGTGTATTGATAATAATAGCCTTGGTATCGGCGTTAAAGACGGCGGCCAGTTCGTCTGCATCATAGTTCCAATCCGGTGGATGAAGCGTGACGTAACGCGGCCGGGCACCGGATAGGATGGCATCCGGGCCGTAATTCTCATAATAGGGCTCAAAAATAATGACTTCATCGCCGGGGTTGACCAGTGCCTTAAGTGTGGCGATCATCGCTTCGGTTGCGCCGCAGGTGACCGTTATTTCAGTGCCTGGATCGTAGCCAAGCTGGTTGTAGCGAAGCGCTTTGGCCGCAATTGCCTCCCTTAAATCGGGCTCGCCAAACGTGATGGAATACTGATTACGACCCGCCTCAATCGCTTCAATCGCCGCCTGTTTGAGCTCCTGGGGTGGATCAAAATCCGGAAATCCCTGGGCTAAATTGATCCCGCCTGCGGCCATACAGACACGCGTCATCTCACGAATAACAGACTCGGTAAATTGCCCTGTGATCTCAGAAAGTGCTTTCACACGCTTTCCTTTCCGCTTTTTTTTACGCAATAAATTTGATGGTATCAGGTTTTCTTTTGCTTTTTCAAGCAGAGAAGAATAAATTTTAAGCCGTCCACTGTTTTTGTCCAAGGTTGATAAAGCCGAATACAGGCTACCCATTTTTACTTGGTGGCTTGATGCTTGACGCTCAGAAAAATTCGGTGCTACAGTGCTATCGAACATGCCTGATGTCATCGAAAAAATAAGCCATTCCATTGTCC
>JASFIG010000131.1:0-10942 GCA_050122795.1 Desulfobacterales bacterium | reverse complement strand
CCTGCAAACACCGGGGCAGCTTTCGCGCTATTGCTGGCATGTGCTCGGCACACCGATCCTTTTTGCAGACGAAATGCAACGGCTGGATCAAGGGCTTTCACCGCAAATTGCTGAAGCCCGCTTGCGCCAGTGCGCAGTGGTCGGAGAAGTCATCCAGCTGGCCAATATCACCCGTGATCTTGAAAAAGATGTCAGGCGTGGTATTTTTTACCATCCGCAATTGCCCGGCACAGAGGACGCCCGTCTCGAGCAATGTATCAAGGACGTCCGCGCTCAACTGGTTCTGCGAGCCCTTCGTGGATTCCGGGCGTTTCCACCCTTTTTTAATGCCATTCCGGCTGCACCGATTTCACGAGCCCGGGGGGCAGCCATGCTTCTGATTATTACAACTTATAGCTACTACTGGCGTGCAGCCCAGAAGGCGGGCCTGCCGGCATTTGAAAAACACCAACGCATCACGCGCATGGGCGGCGCGTTTATCTGGCTTAAATGTGTCCTATCGCCAAAAGCCGCCACCCGGTTTTTAAGGTGGCTCGACATAACGGTTAAAAACGCCTTTGAGCGCTGCCATCCCGACCGGACGAAACGATTTGTCTGGGAGGACGGGGAGTTTGATGTTGTGGCGCTCACAAAATAAAGCGCTGCTCAGTCTGATTGGGCTTCCAGTTTTGCGGGATAATCCTTGTAATAGTGGGAATTTTTCCAGCCCTTCTTAAGGGCCTGATTGAATTTATAAGTTGCATAAAAATTTGTCATATTTTTAAGGTTCAACAGCGAGCGCACCAAACGGTAGGGGTAGTTGGGGAAAGAGTAGATATTTTTTTTGATATAATTGTTGCCGATATATATGGTTTGCGGCTGCACGTCCTGCGGTCGGTGAACCATGTACGAGAACCGGTATTTGTCCCAGTCGTGCGGATAATCGGCATAAAGGAGGCGCCCTTCTTTTTGCAACTCCGACATCAATCCGGTTCCCGGAAGCGGGGTGAGCAGGGTAATCTGAATAATGTCAATACCGGATTGAACCAGAAACCGGGCAAGTTGCTTGTAATAGGCCGACGATTCATGGTCGTTCCCGATAATAAAAGCCCCGTATACGGCAATGCCATACCGGTGGAATACATCGACGACCTTTTTGTAATTTTGCACCCCGATCTTAATATTGATCCCTTTTTTCATATCCCGCAACGATTCCTTGCTGATGGTCTCAAAGCCGATAAAGGCAAAAATGCAGCCGGCGCGAGCGGCCAATTCAATCAGATGTTCATCATCGGCGGCATTGATAGACGTTTGCATCCACCATTTTCGATTGAGCCCGCCTTCAATCATGCCGCTGTATAATTCCCGGGTGCGATTCTTGCTTTCTGGGCTGTAACCGATCAGATTATCATCGACGAACGCCAGATATTGACCTTTTATGTCTGCCAATTCGTTCAGAACATCCAGGGCATGACGTTGACGGAATTCGCTGCCCAGATAGCGTGACACTGAGCAAAAATGACAATTAAACGGGCAGCCGCGAGATGTTTGAATCGAGTGCCAGAAATAATTCGGATGCAGTAAATCCCTGCGGGGTAAAATTTTGCTGCGTTCAAAATTGATTCGGGGGCCGGTATAGAGGCGCTCCAGGCGGTTGTTTTCAAAATCATCCAACAGTTTTTGCCAGATACCCTCAACTTCTCCAACCACAACGGCGTCGGCAAATTGTTGCGCTTCATCGGGCATCATGGATGCATGAATGCCGCCGATGACAACCCTGATGTTCCGCTTGCGATACATGCGGGCAATTTCATACGCCCGGGTAATGTTGCTGGTAAAAGCGGTGATGCCCACCAGATCTGCTTCTTCAAACTGGAAGGGATCGATGTTTTCGTCGGCAATTTTAACGTCCCAGTTTGAGGGCGTAACGGCCGCAACATAAGCCAGAGCCAACGGTGAAAAGGTCGAAAACCGGCTGAGCAGCAAGCCGCTGCGCCGACCGACCGGGTTGATGAGCAATAGCTTTTTCAATGGGCTCCCAATTGCTTAACCAGCGCAAGGGCTGCTTGACGGGTGTCGCCTTTAAATTTAAATGTTAAGGCTGACATCAGCATATCAACGCTGATCACGCGGTTGAGATTAGCCAAAACCGCTAAACTGGCCAGTGCCCAGTCGGTGCGCTTGATCCCTCTGGCTTTAAAATCAACCTCATGGATGCGGGCCTTGCTATGCGGCAGGCGGATACCGCCGATTCGAATGATGAGGGATTTTTTTGTCAGGTGCTGAAACAGATCCCGGCGCCGATCGACGCCTTCCTGATCCAGGGCCACGAGTACATCCGGCGTCTCGATTCCGCTAAAGTCAATATCCCGCGGTGATAAAATAAGCTCGCTAATCGATGGGCCCCTGAGGACGGTAATGTTATATTCATTTTTCTGGGTTGTTTGCATTCCCGCCGTCAGCCCGGCGATGCACAGAATTTCGCCGGCGGTGATGACACGCTGTCCGGCGCTGCCGAGCAACACGACCTCCTGTCGACCTTTTTGCGGTGCGCTGAATTGAGGTTCGATAACCGCCGGCTCAGAAACTTTTTTCTGCTCAGCCGCCAGCCGGCGATAGTGTTGCCCGTATTCCGGGCGTTCATTTTCAGGCACGATACCCTCCAGCGGCGGTCGCTGGGCCAGGGCTTCATCGATCATTTTGGGCGTCAGTCGATTTTTTTTCGTATAGCGGCCGGGACAGATTCCCCAGATGTCCATCAACGCAAAGCCTTCATATTCAATGGCTTCCCGGATTAAGTGAGCTAAATCTTTTCGATAACCGGAGCATCGCCGCACATACGGTGCACCGGCGCAGCGTGCGACCTCACCAATATCCAGCGGGCGCTCGAGGGCAGACAAAAATCCCGAACCCAGCTGAGCCTCCGGTGGGGTGGTGGCGGAGTATTGGCCTCCGGTCATGCCGAAATTAAAGTTGTTTAATATCAGCAGGGTTATATTGAGGTTGCGGCGACAGGCGGCCAGCAGGTGAGCGCCGCCAATCCCCTGGCCGCCGTCACCCATGGTGACAACTACGTTGAGCTCCGGGCGCGCCATTTTTAGCCCGGCCGCATAGGTCAGAGCGCGGCCGTGCAAGCCGTGCATGGCGTGGGTATGAAAAAAAGTATCAAACAGGCCGGAACAGCCGATATCGCTGACCAGCACAATTTGATGCCCGGCCAATCCCATGTTTTGAAATGCCTGATCCAGGGTGTGGGTAATGCGCTCATGGGCGCAGCCCGGACATAATACCGGCGGTCTGGCGGGATTTAAAAGACTATCCATTGACGGCCTCCTTGATGCGGTCAGGTGTTATGAGGCGGCCGTCCATTTGTCCGTAGAAGGCAACCGACTTGCGGGGTAAAATACGTTTGATTTCACGCTTATATTGCCCCAGGTTCATTTCCACAATGACAACGCGTCTGGCATGGCGTGCCGCCTGCCGGATGACCTTCTGTGGCACCGGCCACAATGTTTTTAAGATCAGCAGGGAAATGGGGTTGCCCTGCCGCTTCTGCATTGTGAATACCGCTTTGGCGGCCCGCGCGCTCACGCCATAAGCAATCAGCAGGGTATCGGCATCCTTAACCCTGTAATGTTCATGGAAAGAGAACCGGTCGACGGCTGACAGCAGCTTGTGCATTAACCGCTCTTGATTGCGGGCAATCGCAGCCGAATCGGTGGTGATATATCCATCGGCACCGTGGGTCGAGGAGGTCTGGCGAACCAGGACTTCATGGCCAATCGGAAGAAAATCCGGAACGTGTTTACCCGGGGTCACTGCGAATGGCAACAGTGGCTGATCGGTTGGTGCGGCGGACCGCTCAACAATATCAGGGATGTCCAGCTGTTGCAGATCGATGCTTTCGCGCGTCATCCCGATTTCTTTGTTGGACGCCAAAAATACCGGACAGCGAAATTCTTCAGCCAGGTTGAAGGCGTGCAGGGTTAAGGTGTAGCAATCCTTCACATCTACCGGCGCCATGACAATCACCGGCAGCCCCCCGCTGTTGCCCCAGCGTAAAAAATTGATATCGCCATCAGCCCCCCGGGTGGCCGAGCCTGTAGAGGGGCCCAGGCGCTGGACGTCAACGATCACAATCGGTATTTCACTGCCGATCGCAAAAGACAGATTTTCACTGTACAGACTGATTCCCGGGCCTGAAGTAGCCGTCATGACTTTCATGCCGGCCATAGATGCGCCCAGACAAAATCCAATTGAGGCAATTTCATCCTCGCCCTGCAGGCATATGCCGCCGAGGGGCGGCAGCAGGTTGAGCATGCTGTGATAAATAGTGGTTGCCGGTGTAATGGGATAGCCGGCAAAGAATCGGCAGCCGGCAGCAACGGCCCCGCGGGCGATCGCTTCGTTGCCTTCCAGTAAGCTGTAAGCCATACGCGTTCCTAAATTGTTCGTTTAACCGATTACCATTTCAAGATTGCTAAAATAAATCAACATTCATTTGGCCAGGAGGCTGGGATGCCTGGATGCTTGAAAGCTTGCCATGTTCTGGCGCGTTTGACGAAGCGACGCCTAAAACCGGCGAACTGGCAAATCACATTATATGACCGGAGTTTTGTACAAGCCGGAGGCTTTCAGATGCAAGGCACTTAAGGTCGAGGCTATAGCACAAACTATGCCTCGGCCTTAATAACGCAGCAGATGGAAGTCTCCGGCTTGCCCGCAGGGTGAAAATTAATGAGATAAAATGATTTCATCCAAATCACATTTTGAAGGATCTGCGGGAGGGCGGCGGCTTATTTTTTCCGCCGATTCTAAAGCTCCAGCTGGGTCTTCTTTGAGCGCCAACCTTCTCCTGCCACGGGTACCGAATGCGGCTGTGAAATGAAACTTCCAGGGCATCGACCAGCGCACGCACAATTTTGGATATATCCCGAGTCGTTAAATCACACTGGCTGAATTGTCCGTCGGCAATGCGTTTGCCCACCATGAGCTGGACCATTTTAGCCAGTTTGAGGCGGGTGGGATCCTGCATCGTGCGGGATGCGGCTTCCACCGAATCGACGATCATCAGTATGGCCGCTTCAGCCGTCTGCGGTTTGGGTCCCGGATACCTGAAATCGAGCTCATCCAAGGTTTCCCGCGGCTGTTCTTTGGTCGCCAGATTAAAAAAGTACTCCATCAACTGGGTTCCATGGTGCTGAACGATCAAATCCACCACGGCTCTGGGCAGGCCGGCAGCCATCGCTATTTTAATTCCGCTTTTTACATGATTGATGATCAATTCGGTGCTTTCCCAGGGATCTAACAGGTCATGTGGATTTGGGCTGTTGAATTGATTTTCAATAAAATTTTTGGGCACTTCCATTTTGCCGATATCATGGTAGTAAGCGCCAATACGCAAAAGCAGCGAATTGGCGCCAATAGCCTCACCGACAACCTGCGCCAAATGGGCTACAGTCACTGAATGCTGGTAGGTGCCGGGCGCGTTTTGCTGCAATTTCTTCAACAACGGATGCTGCAGGTCCGTGTACCGATTGAGCTTAAAAGTGGAAGCTGTGTCCCAGCTGATTTCAAGCAGCGGCAACAGCAACAGGGCCAGAGGCCCGGCGGCCAGCCCTCCGGCAAAAGCCCAGCCGATTCGTTCCATCAATACCGCGTTGAACGACTCAGCCTGCAGCAGGGCGCTGATATTGAGCTGATTGGATGTTGCCGGAAAGACCGCCTGCCAATCCAGACTGAGCGCCATTACACTCAGCGCGTTGATGAGGCCCACGATCACAGACGGCAGTATGATCTGCCAGCGTTTTTGAATATTGGCAGACACCAGAGTGGCCGCCAATCCGCCGAAAATCAGATAAAGCACGATCGTGTATTGAGGTCCGGCAAACAAACTGACCCAAATGGCGCCCACCATGGCAGTGCCGGTGGCGGTCAGCTTTCCATGATTTAATGAGATGACCATTAAGGGTAAAAACGCAAAGGGAATAAAATAGATCGGCAACGGGGTGAACAGCAGGCATCCTTTAAGAACGACAACGCACAGGATCAACAACGAAATCAGGGGGCGCTGCGGCGGCGCCTTACGCGATCCGCTGGTCAGCACCTTTGAAAGGAATAAATTATAAAATATGACCATAAATAAAACCGTAAACACCACCCAGGGGGCGTTGCGGTAAATTTTTTTAATCTGCTGCTGCTGATAATCCTTCAGCAACAACACATCTTCCTCGCTGAATACCTTACGAAATGGAACCAAAATTTCTCCGGCCTGAAATGTAAGGGTTTCAGTCGGATACTGGCGTTGAATTTTATCCAGCCGCCGGTCATTTTCTTTTTGGTCGTAAATCAGATTGGGCAGCAGGGTGGTCTGTGATATCTTTAAAACGGGGTTCAGGATGGATTCATCTACCTGCCAGAAAACCTCCTGGACTTTTTGCAGCAGCGTCAGTCGGGCCTTTTGAAGGGAGGTCAGTTCGTCAACGGCAGTAACCGCCGGCGAAGCCAGTGCGGGATCATGAATTTCGATGCTGTTTTTATCCCTTAAATTTTTGGGGTCATCCAGGATTTTATTTTGAAGAATAGATTCTTCAACGGTTAAAATGCCTTTGAGTAATTTTCTCAGATCCGGGTATTTGAGCACTCTGGACATTGTTTTAGCAGATACGTCCACACCGAATTCAGAGTTGATCATTAACACCAGTTCGTCAACGCGATTTTTTTTGCGGGCCTGATAGGCTAATAATTCATTGGTCAGCAGCTGCATTTTTTTCTTGGATGCATCAACGCGTTCCGGAACGTAATTAAAAACGGGGACAAACTGGGAAAGCGCCTGGATACGTTTTGAGCTCAGCGCTTTTTTTTGATCAAACGTGAACGGCTGGCGGGCTCGAACGGTCAGCGAGGCCGTTTTCCCGGCTTCGGGCGGTCTAAGTGCCAGATAAATGTTTTCCACAAAACAGGCAAAAACCGTTAAGACGATCAATGTCATGTTTAAAAGAAATTTCATTACAAAATTGGATATCAGTGGGCGATCCATATCTTAAACCATTGAATTTCTGAATTCGCTGAACGCTATCAGCTTTGCGCGGTTTGGGTCCTTATCATATAAAGCCGGGCAATCGGAGTCAATCAAATCCGTCTTTGGTCCTTAATTTTTCACCACAATTGCCGATATAACCTATATGGAATCTGGGATGATGTGAAATCAACTTTGGGGCATTACCATAAGGCCCTGTAATTGTATATACTTTAAGCGATTCTTGACTTTTGGAGGTCTTTCTGCGATAATATACTGTAATAACTTGATGATTTTGTCATCCGGCAATGGCTAATTTGACCGGCTTGGGTTATCTTTTCTGTGACAATCAGACCGCATACCCCTGCAGCGATCAATGAACGCATTTTTGGCAAAGTCGGGAAAATGGTAAAACGCCTGAGAGCGGATCAACAGGAGGGCTAAAATGCTGGGTAGAACATTTGCCCGTTTCAAAAAACAAAAGAAGAATGATACGCCTGCGGCGGCCGCAGCAAATACAAAAGGCGGCGGCGGGTCTGTCGGCCAGCTCGCAAAAATTTTGAGTGCTTCGGGCAGGGTTAGCCTGGCTTCTTTGCGGAAGATGGCTCGCGAAGATGACGCCAATGCGTTTGTCAATTTTGTCCGGCGTCCGGTGCTTGTCGGCTCTGCGGTCAAGGCCGGTATCATATCCAGTCAATCCGGAATGGCGAGTGATGAACTTAACAGTACCCAAATTTTTGAGCCTTCCAAAAGTATGGGCAGCTCCATATCCGCTTCAGAGAGCTTAAAACATGCCGTTTACCCGCTGGTCAAAGGTGAGTATCCGGCAACGCCCCGCGGAAGCTTTTATATCGGGCGCATCAACGGTAACGACATGATCATGCCCGATTACGCCATATCCAAGCGCCACGCCATTATCGATATTGAAGATGGCACCTATTATTTGCGCGATGCCGGTTCCACCAACGGCACCAAAATAAACGGCACAAGATTGGGTAAAAAGCGCGTCAAGCTCAAAGACAAAGATGTTATTGGTTTTGCCCGTTACGAATTTACATTTCTTTATCCGAAATCCCTCTATAAGATGTTACGCGAGATCAAGGCCTAAACGCCAAGATGGATGAGCCGCAGCGGGCTCGATGGTGCAGTTTGCTGAAAGGCTATCTGGCGGATCATTTTGCGTGCAGCTAGACCTGCAGTTCTTCCTTAACGGCGCGTCCGAATTTTTCAATCAAATACGGCTTTTTTATGTATGCCCCGGCACCAATCCGCTGGGCTTCTTTGACCCTTTCGGATTCCGAGTATCCACTGGCGATGATGGTTCTTTGGCCGGGACGAATTTGTAATATTTTTTGATACGTTTCAAGTCCGTCGATGCCCGGGTCCATGATCATATCCAACACGATTAAATCGACGGTGTGATTGACCAGGTATTCGACCGCCGCCTCACCGCTGGCCACGGCTGTTACCCGATATCCCAATTTTTCCAGCATTTCAGAAGCTATTTGTCGCTGTTCGGCAATATCGTCAATGATCAGGATGGATTCCCCATTGCCCTTAATCGCTTCCAGATTAAAAAAATTGGCGCTACGATCCATTTCCTGGCGTGTGACCGGAAAATATAGGGTAATGGCCGTACCCTTGCCCTCCTGACTTTGAATATCGATATAACCTCTATGGTCTTTGACAGTTCCCCAGACAACGGCCATTCCCAACCCGGTGCCGCTGCGGCCCATACTTTTTTTGGTATAAAACGGTTCAAATATGCGCTCTATATCTTCAGGAGAAATACCGATTCCGGTATCTTTTACAGTTAGCGTAACGTAATCTCCTTTATCAATATCATCGAAGGCGTTCAGCGGTTTGTCCTCGTGGCGGTTTTCACTTCGGATGGATATTTTTCCGCCATCAGGCATCGCTTCTGCTGCATTGGATACCAGATTCATTATGGTTTTTGACAAATGAACCGGCGAGCCCAGAATATTCAACAGATTGGCGTCCAGTTGATGCGACACCTTTACATCCGGATGTTCGAGCAACAGCCTTTCATATTCGGGGCTCAGCAAGTATTCTGAAACAATGCTGTTTAAATTAACGACCTCGGTGGCCGCCACACCCCGGCGGGCCAAGGTTAAAAGATCCTGTACGATGGCCGCTGCTTTTTCACCGGATTTTTGAATGGTCAATATCGGTTTGATCAGCGGACTGTCCTGCTCCAAATCCATCAATATGAGCTCCGGATAGCTGACGATGCCGGACAGTATATTGTTTAGATCATGGGCAACACCGCCGGCCAGCGTGCCAATGGCCTCCATTTTTTGGGCCCGTTGCAGCTGGCCCTGTAAATCCTTTTTTTCGATGTCGGCCAGTTTGAGCTCTGTAATATCGTTGCCGATACACAAAATTTCCCTAAATTGGCCGTCGTCACTAAAAATTGGTTTATAGGTCCAGGCAATCCACACCCTTTCTTTATTTCTGAGTTCGGTTTCGTTTTCACTGACCAGCGGTCGATCCGGATCCTTTTGCAGAACATGGATCCAATTTGCAAAATCCCGACGTGTCGTCCTGCTTCTCGGCCACAGAATTTCGGCGGCATCTCTTTCAAAGAACTCGGTTTCGGTATAGCCGAAAAAGCGTTGTGCAAATTTATTGGAAAATGTAATGTGACCCTGGGTGTTTATTCGCAGAATAATACTATTGGCGGTTTCGACCAACTCACGATATTTATTTTCGCTCTGCTCCAGTCTTTTAAAGGACATGGCATTCATGATGCTGGTGGCCAGCTGGGATGTTATACCCATTAAAAGATTTACATCGCTTTGGCGCAACGGTGTTTTGGATTTGATATTATCGACCGCCAATATTCCCAGCGTTTCTTGCTCGTAAACGATGGGAACGCAGATCACTGATTGACCGCCCATGCGTTTGGCAAATTCGAGGCTTCGAGGAGACAGCATGTCTTCGATTTCGCCGATATCATTGATCAAACGCGGTTTGCCCTCCCGCATGGCTTGCACAAATAACCCTTTTGATTCGGGGTTTTTCAAATTAAAATCAAGGCGACTTAAAAATTGTTCCTGTTCGATCGTATGGCCATATCCGGCGCTGAAACACAAGCGGGACTTATCCTCGTTTGCCAGCATAATCATGCCGCGGTCAAAATGAAGACGCTTTTCCATAACTCTGACGACACTTTTGAGCAGCTCGTCGACCGCCAGTATTTTGGAGGCGACCTGACCGATTTCCTGAATTAACAGAGTGTTATTATAGCGGATGTTACTTTCCAGAATATGATCTTCTGCCGCCAATTTCTGGGTTTCAACCGTACGAATCAGCTCCTGTTTTTCGAGATATTCCGCGTAAAATGAAATCGCTATGCCCACGAAAGCAAAAACCAACAGGGTAATGCTCCAGGCCAAAGGGGCCATAACCCAGAAAAGGAAGAAAGCTAAAGGGGCAGCCAGGAACATAAAATAGTTGCGGATGCGCTTCCAAACGAGTGACGGCGTCTTTTCCCACGTGACCACATAACGGCAGTGCTCATTGCCATTGTGAAGGCATTCAGGATGGTGCACCCGGGCAAATTTTTCAGTGAACAGCTTTGCCATCGACTCAAAGGTGCCGGTCCGGTTCTCGCACTGATGCGGTTTCTCGTCAACACCCGGTTTGGGTTTGGAAATAATTTCAACCGAAGTGGGCCCTATCTTTTTGACGTTGATAACAGCGCCGCGGCTGAATAGCGGATAATATTTTTCAATTAGCAGGTAACCCGCCGTAGGGCTCATTAAGCCAATCATTAATTGTTTAGCTGCACCCAAGCCGCCAGATGATGCCGCATAACGCCCCACAGCCCTGGAGATGTTGGAATCTCCCGTTTTGCGCGATACGATTTGATGAAAAGAATCGATTTGCTGCTGATTAAACCAATGTGCCGGGTCCTCCACT
>JASFIG010000130.1:0-10971 GCA_050122795.1 Desulfobacterales bacterium | reverse complement strand
TGAATATAGGATATCAAATCTATATCAACACTCCCATACTCCAGTACTCCGACACTCCAAAGGGCCGCCTGAAAGCAAACATGCTTTTTTAGGATAATGCTGAGTAAAAAGGAATATGCAAACATAATGAAAAACGGAGGTTAAATGGCTGCGAAGTATAAAAGCCGGAAAGACTTGTTGAAAAAGCCGGATGAATTTATCACCCTCACCGGCAGAGCCATAGCCATCGCCAGAGACTATCAAAATCAGATATCGTATGCCCTGCTTGCGATTGTGGCCATCGGGCTCATTTTTCTTGGATACCGATTTTTTGCACAACGCGCTGAAACAAAGGCATTTGCGATGCTGCAGGAAACCCAATCTGCATACCAGACACAGAAGGCCGCATCCTCAGCAAAAGAGGCCTACAGCAAAGTGTCGCAGTCATTTGAAGATATCATCAAAAAATACGGCGGCAATGCCGGCGGTAAACTGGCGCGGGTTATATATGCCAACATCAGCTACGACGCCGGTCAATATGAAAACGCCATCGCGCTTTACAAGCAATCGCTCAATGACTTTCAAGACGATGCCGCCGTCTATAATTTGATCCTTCACAGTCTGGGACATGCTTACCAGCAGATGAAAGATACCCAAAACGCAGCCGCTTATTTTGAACGTGCCGCCACACAGACCGATTCGCTCATGCGAGAGGATGCGCTTTTTAATCTGGGATGGGTCTATCAAAAAATGGGGGAGGCCGCTAAAAGCCAGCAGGCGCTTCAACAGATTTTAGATGACTATCCAAACTCACTCTATTTTGAAATGGTTCAGGAAGAATTGAGTGCTCGTAAGGATGATTCTTCCTCCTGATGATTGACGAGAAGTGTTTCAAACCCCCTTTTGGGTATTGAGACGGCTGATAAAAAAGCGTAGCTGGAAGCCCACCGCAGTCAGGCGTGAATCCGGCGATTTACTCTTTTACGCCAACTTCCAAATTATACTTTTTAATTTTCTGATTCAGTCCGCTTTTTCCAATCCCCAGCAATTCTGCCGCATGTGATTGAACGTTATTACTCATTTTCAGCGCACGCTCAATCAGGGTGCGCTCGATCATGGCCAGCGTATCATAAAGTTTCGCATTTGCCGGTATGCCCTCAAGATGCAAAGTGTTGTATACATTATCCTTAAAACCTTTTGGAAGGTCCTGCTCGCGGATGGTCTCACCCGTGCACAAAATCATCACCCGCTCAATGACATTTTCCAGTTCCCGAATATTTCCCGGCCAGTTGTAATCATAAAATAAGCGGTCCACCTGTTGGTCAACGCCCATGATCGGCGCTTCGGCTTTACGCTCAGATGCATATTTTTTAATAAAATGATTCACCAGCAGCCGAATATCCTCTTTACGATCCTTGAGGGGGGGTAACACAATATGAACGACGTTTAAGCGATAAAATAGATCTTCGCGAAATCGGTTTTCCACCATTTCGCGTTTTAAATCTTTGTTGGTGGCCGCAATGATACGGATGTCCACCGATATGGTACGGACGCCGCCCACACGCTCAAAAACCTTTTCCTGCAAAACACGCAATAGCTTGACTTGCAGATTCGGAGATAACTCTCCGATTTCATCTAAAAACAACGTCCCGCCGTCAGCCAGTTCGAAACGCCCCTTTTTGGTTGCCACGGCGCCTGTAAAAGCGCCCTTTTCATGTCCAAACAGCTCGCTTTCCAGCAAATTTTCAGCAAGGGCTGAACAATTTACAGCCACGCAAGGCTTTTCGCGTCTGGTAGAATTAAAATGAATGGATCGCGCAACCAGTTCTTTACCGGTGCCGCTTTCGCCTTCAATTAAGACGGTTGCACTGGAAGGTGCCACTTTCTGGATGGTATCAAAAATATCCCGCATTTTTTTGCTTTTACCGATAATGTTGTCGAAGCGAAATTGGGACTCCACCGCATCGCGCAGGCGCCTGTTTTCTTTGACCACCTGATAGGTAGCAATGGCTTTTTTTACATAAATGATCAAACGCTCATTGTCGAACGGTTTCAGAATATACGTGTATGCGCCTTTCTGCATGGCCTCAACCGCTTTATCCACCGTACCGTGGGCTGTCATCATAATGACCGGCAGATCCGGATCATCTGATTTGATTTTCTCAAGTAATTGAATCCCGTCTATTCCAGGCATCTTCATATCGGTGAGAATCAGATCCAGATCGGAGGTTTTATGAATTTCTAAAGCTTCCTGCCCCCCGGAGGCACTGAGCACTTCATAACCTTCCTCTTCCAGTAGCGCACTTAGAATGGTCAGATAGTTTTTTTCGTCATCAACAATGAGAATGGTTTCCATAATGTCTGTGTCTGGCTGTGAATATGTTTTGGGTTTAAGGGCTTACCAGTGTTGACCATCACGAGCCAAGGTTTCGCTTCAGGGGTGATTCGTATGGGTGCCAATGGGCTCACCTGCCGACAGCGCGGATGGAGCCCTAATTGGGCTCCACGGCCACATCATCTGGCGGCTCCGTGCCTGTCGCTGTCTGCTTGAGCGGCAGCTCGACGGTGACCCGAGCCCCTGAAACGGGTCGATTGCCAATTTGTATGCTGCCACCATGGGACTCAATGATGTTTTTAACAATACCTAAACCAAGGCCGGTGCCCTGTTCTTTGGTTGTAAAAAAAGGATCCCAGATTTTATTCATGTTTTCGGGCGGAATACCCTGGCCTTCATCAACAAAATGGATCGTCACCCGATGATCATTGGAGCTGACTTCAACCAGAATTCTGCCTCCATCTGGCATCGACTGAACTGCATTTAGTAAAATATTCAAAAAAGACTGATACAGCATGGCCGAATCGGCCATGATATCCGGCAGATCGTCCTGATAATTTCGTTTAATAATATGGCCTTTTTCCTTATTTTGGGCCTCGAGAAAGGTTAGATTTTTATCAATGATTTCTTCAACCCGGCAGGGGGCCATGTTCGGAATTCTGGGTTTGGCGTAATTGATAAAATCGGTAATGATCGAGTTTAAGCGGCTGGCCTCTTCAACGATAATGTCTGGAAATGTATTTTGTGGATCGATTCTGGCAATTTTTTTCTTTAACAGTTCGGCCGAACTTCTGATAATGCCAAGCGGATTGCGAATCTCATGTGAAATTCCGGCGGCCATTTCACCCAGAGACGACAGGCGCTCGGCGTGGGCCAGCCGCTCCTTGAGGCGCAATCTTTCCATAGCGCGCCTCTGGATAATACCTTCACCCCTTTTAACCACAAAGACCAGCACCACAAAAAGTGCCCCCATCAACAGTGTACTGGTAATAATCACCAGAATCTGAATATGAAAAATGGTCTTGTAATCTTCAGACAGATCCTGGGAGATCTCAACAACACCGAGAACCCGTCCCGAGATTTTACCCAGCTGTGGTTCCCAGCGCAAGGGGGCAAAAGTGATCAGTTGCACCTTTTTAGGGAAACCCAGCAGAATCTGTAAAAAATTCCCTCTTTGAACCAGCTTATGATTCCATTTGCCCGAACGGGCCTGCAAATATCCGGTACCGCCATAATTTCGACGCCCAATTAAGTATTGATCAAAGCTGTAAGAGACCTCATTGTCCATGCTGTAAATATTGATTTTTTCAACCTCAAAGCTATGCAGCGTGCTGCGCACAACCTTATCCATGCGCTCAAATTGCTCCCGATTGCTCAATCGAATTTTACCGTACATCAAACCAACGGGAACGATGAATTGCAAAAATACCTGGTGATTTAAATTTTCGATCATCACATGGGCATAGTCTTCGCTTTTCTTACGCTGCATGGATTTTACCCAGTGCGTATTGAGGGCCGAAAAGATAATGGTCGCCAAAAAAATAACGACCAGCCCACTGAAGGCAAAATATTTGACCAGGCGAAAGGGTTTGAGCTTGTCTTCTGGCAGTTTGGTTTCCATTGCTAAAAATCTCAATAATATCAATGACTCTTTAAGCGCGTTATCAGAATACTAATTTTTCCGGTCAAGTTAAAGCTTTTTCCGCTGATACTGGAAAATATTTGACCGATTCTTTCAAAAAATTGACGCTGAATATGGACATTTTTGCCCAGCATTACCGGAGCGCATCTTTACACTTGTTTCCGCAATCCCGCGGCAAGGGCACAATCTTATATAAATATCTGTAATAATTATATTTTAAAATATTGTTGGCTGTCAGCCTATTTATCTATATGTATTGGCGCAATATTTGCAATGCAGATTTGCAGCACCACAATATAACACGCAAAAACACATTTACCAATATGGCAAACGATTCAGTGCGCATCGGCAAGTTGGCCTGTTCATCGTATAAGGAGGGAGACGGATCAAATAAAGGGTTGCAAAAGGCATTGCCAATGTGCGGCCACCTTCTCTCCAGCAGAAACTGTTTCAATACCCGATAAGGCAATTAAGATCCAATAAACCACAATGACATATACTATAAGTATCCGTAATTATATATAATTATGCATAACTGCTTGACTCCTATAGGATTATATGCGAAAATTTATTTAATTAACAATCATTTATCATTAAATTTGTTCTGAATCGCTTTCGCATGACCCATAATCCGTCCTTCAAAATAGGGAAATCCTGATCCATGGCAAGCAAAAATCGCTTAAAAGAAACCAGAGAGTCTTTGTTAATGAGCAAAGCCGAACTTGCCCGCGAAGCGCGCGTTTCACCCATTACAATTGCCCGAATTGAAAAGGGCATGCCGTGTCGCATGGAAACCAAGCGCAAAATTCTTTTGGCATTGGGCCTGAAATTAACCGAAAAAGACAAAATATTTAAGGACTAAGAGCATCTCATGGTATTTGGTAAAAAAGACAACCTAGTTGGACTTGACATTGGATCCCGCTCTCTGAAGGCAGCCGAAATTGCTGAGACGAAACGAGGCCGGGAATTAAAACGATTCGGCATGACTGACATCCCGCATGGCGCCATAGAAGACGGCACCATTAACGACCCGGAAGCCGTCGCTCAGTCTATTCGCCAGCTTTTTAAAGGGTATAGCATAAAAGAGCGCAATGTGGCCATTTCCATTGGCGGCTATTCTGTGATTGTTAAAAAAATTGCCGTCCAGACCATGGACGATGAGCAATTGCAGGAAACCATTCATTTTGAAGCCGAGCAATACATTCCGTTTGATATCAGTGAAGTCAATCTCGATTTTCAAATTCTGGGACCAAACGAAACCAATCCCAATCAAATGAATGTGTTTCTGGTGGCCGCCAAAAAAGAAATGGTCGATGACTATTATAACCTCGCAAATCTGGCCGGTCTTAATCCCTGTATCATCGACGTCGAAGCCTTTGCTTTGCAGAACACATTTGAAGTCGGTTACGACCCCGGCAATGATAACATCGCATTAATCGATATCGGAGCCAGTAAGACGTCACTGAATATACTCAAAGGCAACAACTCCGTTTTCATGCGCGATGTCTCCTTAGGCTGCAGCCAGATCAACCAGAAAATCATTTCATTGGCCGATTGCAGTTTCGACGAGGCTGAAAATCTTAAATTCGGCGATAATCCCGATCGTCTGTCAGCTGAGGATTTAAAAGAAATCGTTTCTTCAGTCGTTGCAGACTGGTGCACTGAAATTCGCCGGGCACTTGATTTTTTCTACTCCACCTATCCGGATGATCAGATCAAACGCATCATTTTGAGTGGAGGTGGTGCCAGCATCAGCGAATTTCGTGATTTGCTGGGTGTCGAGGCATCTGCCGAGGTTGAAACCATTAATCCATTTAAAGGCATCTATGTTGATGACCGCTTTGATCCCGAGTTTATCAAACAAATTGCCCCCCAGGCAGCCATAACCGTGGGGTTGGCACTCAGAAAAGTGAATGACAAATGATACGAATTAATCTGCTCCCTTTTCGGGCCGACCGGAAAAAAGAAAACATCCGCCGCCAGGTGTCGCTGTTCCTGTTATCGTTGGTTTTGGTGCTGATTATTGGAATTTACTACAATTTTGATTTGGGTTCTAAGATCGGTAAGACCAATGATAAGATCAAAAAGACCAACGCTGACCTGGCAAAGTACAATGAAATCAACAAAGAAATCGCCCGGATCCGACAAAATCTTGAAATTCTTCGCAAAAAAATGGCGGTCATCGAACAACTGGAAACGGACCGGCACGCACCGGTGATTTTGCTGGATACCTTGACCCAGGTGGTGGTTGCCAAGCGCATGTGGTTGACCGAATTAACGGTGGCAGAAGCAAAAGTGAATAGGTCAGAGGAAAATGCACAACAGCCCATAGCGCCAAGAAATATAACGATAGCGGGATGGGCTATGGATGACAAAACGGTGGCGGATTTCATGGATCGCCTTCAAAAATGCGGTCTCTTTGACAGCGAAGCTGTGAAGCTTGTCCAAATTGCAAAATCCGAAGATAAAGGGTCCAAAAAAGCCCCACAAATTCCAACTAACTTTAAACGATTTGAAATAAATATAAAGCCGTTGTCTCCTGAACCTGCCCCGGAAAATAAACGCAAGCCGAGAAGGACCTAAACAGAATGAATCCATCAACAGCACCTTCATCAGGCCTTGATGCCTTTTTCGCCAAGATCGAAAGCCTGTCAAAGACCCAGCGCATTCTGATTTTTGCGGGCGTCTTTATTTTGATTATCGTCGTTTTTATTTACCTATTCTACAAGCCCAAATGGGCGGAAATCGAAAAACTGGACAAACAGCTCACGGATCTGGAGAAAAAATTGGTCATCGCCAAGAAGAACGCGGCGAATCTGGAAAAGTTCCAAAAACAGATGGCAGATGCCGAAGCACAGTTTCAAACGGCGAAGAAAGCCTTGCCGGAAAGACAGGAAATTCCCGCTTTGCTGACCAGTATTTCCCGATCCGGCCAGGATGCCGGGCTCGAATTTTTTCTGTTTTCGCCCGGGATAGAGAGGCCCAAGGAATTTTATGCCGAAATTCCTGTGGCCATGAAGGTCAAAGGTGGCTACCACGAATTGGCCCTTTTTTTTGATACGGTTGCGCGCCTGTCGCGAATCGTCAACATCAATAATATATCGATGGAGCGCGACGGGGAAACCCTGGACCTGGATACCGAATGCACGGCCGTTACCTATCAATTTATAGAGCCCGAACCCCAAAAAGATACAAAGAAACCGATAAAACGAAAAAAATAATCCGAAACCCATTTTGACAACCTTGCTGAGAAGTAATTGAATTGCCATGAAAAAATATCTTATTCTTATTTGTAATCTGGTTTGTTTGATTGGCTTTTTAACCGGTTTGCTGGGTTGTGACCAGGCGGCCAACGAGCCGGCCACGCCGAAAATCGTTCGCAAAAAGATCCGCAACGCCCCGGACACGAAAACCGGCACACCCCAGCGCAAACCGGCGAGCGCATCACGGCCTGCACCCAAAGCGGAACCACCCGGTTCCGGCAAACAGGTTTCTGAAAAGCCAGTAATGGCACAGAAATCAGCGCCGCCTGCGATGACGCCCCAGGAAAAAAAAGCGCCGCAACTCGCGTTAAAACCCAAATCGGACATCTCCCAAATTAAGACCCCGACGCAGATCCAGCCGGACAGAAAAACCGCCTCCGGCCGGCCGGCAGAGCCCGGGGCTGAACAAACCATTGTTGCCAGCGCTTCATTGAAAAACCGGCCCATCTATGACCCCAAAGGCAAAATCAATCCCTTTGAGCCCTTGTTCACCGGAAAACAGACAGCCGGATTGACAAAGTTAAAGCGTAAAAGGAGGGTGCCACGTACGGAACTGGAAAAAATTGACCTGAGCCAGCTCAAACTGGTCGGCATCATCTTAGCCTCAAACGGTAATAAGGCCCTGGTTGAGGAGTCCAACGGCAAAGGGTATGTCATTAAAAAGGGTACCTACATTGGGACCAATACCGGCAAAGTGGTTCAAATCGATAACAATAAAGTCATCGTTGCAGAAGAATTTGAAGATTATCGCGGCAATGTGGTTCTCAAAAACACAGAAATCAAACTTCCGAAGCCTCCTGGAGAATTTTAAGGTAATGAGCCAATTGATAAGCAAGCAAAGACTTTTTCTATTGATATTGACGCTGGTTGCGCTGATGGCGTGGTTTGCCGGATGTGCTTCCAACAAAGCAGCTGACGTTCAACAAACGGGCGCCAAGCGCATTACCGGCATTTCCACCAAAGTCAGCGACGACCAGGTCATCGTGACCATCGACGGCAACCAGCCGCTGACCTACACGGCGATCAAGCAGGTGTTTCCCATGGGGGTGCTGTTTCACTTTCCGGAAACCGCTTTGGATCGGGTCACTTCGGTTACAACACCACCGCCCAATGATATCGTCGGCTCGGTCAAGGCCAGCGAACTGGTTGAGGACACATCAACCACCTCACGCATTTTCATTGCCATGAAAACCGATGCGCCTTATGACCTCAAGCCGCAGGACTCAGCGCTGCAAATATCGTTTCCAAAAGCGGCTGCCGGTACAGCAGCGGCGCCGGCGCCGATAACCGAAAAACCACTGGCTCAAAAAACGGCACCGCCGGCAGCCAAATCGATCAAGAACCTGCCCTCGGCCAAGCGTCTGAAAACAGTGACCGTCACGGCTTTAAAAAACAATGCGGTGGTCGATGTCAGAGCCGACGGGGTCATTCGAAACTATAAATCTTTTACCCTCAACGGCAAACAGCCCCGTGTCGTTATTGACATGTTTGGGCTCAAAAGCCCGTTTAAAGGCGAACAGCGCCAGGCGGTTAAATCGCCGTATTTGAAGCAGGTGCGTCACTTCGGCCATAGCGACAAAGTTCGCCTGGTTTTAGATGTGCCCAAATCCTCTTTGGCCAAGTTTTCAGCAGCGCCGGCTGCCAGCGGTTTGCTGATCCAGGTCGGCGACGAGCCGGCGGCCGCCACCCAAAGTGCCCAGGTGGCTCAAAGCGAGCCTGCCAAGCCGATGGCGGCGGAGCCAAAGCCTGCGGTAAAACCGGCAGCCGCCGCCAGCGCACCGACGCCTGTGTCGGGTCAGGCCGCCTGGGTCAATCGCATTGATTTTTCCAGCAAGGAAGACGGCAAATCGGCACTGATCATCGGAACCACCGCTCCGGTCAAATACGATCTTCAAAAAGCAAGCCCCAAACGATTGCATCTGAAGCTGTTTAATGCCGGCCTGCCGGAATATCGCAAGCGTGCGTTGATCACCACCCGCTTTGAAAGTGCGGTGGATCGGGTCACGCCGGTGCAAACGGCCGCCATGAAAGGTGATTCGCTGTTCACCATTGAATTGCGCGAAGCCGTGCCCTACACAGTTGATCAACAGGGCAAAACGCTACGGGTTAATTTTGCGGCTTCGTCGATTCCGCCCAAACCTTATGAAGATGCCAATTTGCCGGAGTGGAAAAAGGTTTTGGCCGAAGCGCCGGTCACACCCGCCACAAGGGCTGAAAAAGCAACCGTGACAGCTGCCGCACCGTCGGCTGCTGAGCAAAAGACCCGCCCGGCGGGTCAGGTAAAAAGCGCCGCTGAGCAAATGGAAGCCCTGTCTCAAAATAAAACATATACCGGTGAAAAAATTTCCATGGAGTTTTTTGACACCGATATCCAGAATGTGTTCCGAATTCTACGCGAAGTCAGCGGCAAGAATTTTGCCATCGACAAAGACGTCACCGGCAAAGTTACACTAAGCGTCAAGGAGCCGACACCATGGGATCAAATTTTAGATCTGGTATTAAAAATGAACCAGCTGGACAAAACAACTGCCATGAACGGTGACATTATTCGGATTGCCTTAAAAACAACGCTGACAAGAGAAAACGAGGATAGACAGAAACAACTTGAAGATATCCGGAAAGCCCGAGAAAAGGCTAAGGACCTCCAACCGCTGTCTACCGCATACATTCCGGTAAGCTACGCCAATGCCACCAATGATGTGTTACCACATGTAAAGAGTATCGTTACCACAGACCGTGGCAATGCCAATGTGGATACGCGCAACAACCAGATCATCATTACCGATACGGCCGCCAAAATTGCGCAGGCCAGGCAAATTGTCCAAAAGATCGACCGGGTTACGCCGCAGGTCGTTATCGAGGCCCGGATTGTGGAAGCCAACACCAACTTCACCCGGGAACTCGGATTTGATTGGGGGACGGTCACCCTGGGTCAGTTTGATGTGCCCTATACCAGCAGCTGGAAGGCAGGCCCAACGGTGTTTACGGCTGACAATATTCCGGATACGTTGGACTTGAATAATACGGCATCATTGGCCTTTAACCTTTTAAAGACATCCGGCACGAGCTTTGAAATCGCAGATGCCCAATTAGCCGTCAATGAGGTCGAAGGTAAAATTAATATAATTTCGTCTCCCAAAGTTGCAACCCTTGACAATCAGCAGGCCGAAATTAAGCAAGGCTTTGAAGTCCCCTATACCGAGCGGGATTCCTCAGGCAGAGAAACCACCAAATTCAGGAATGTGGATCTGTTGCTGCAGGTAACCCCGACGGTCACGCCGGACAATAGAATTACCATGACCATCTTTGTGACCAAAAACGATGTCATCGAACGTACTGCGGCTGAGCCCGCGCTGTCGATCAACGAGGCCGAGACAGAAATTTTAGTCGATGACGGCGATACAATCGTCATCGGTGGCATTCTGAAATCGACCATTACTTGGGGTGAACGCGGCATTCCGGGATTGCGCCGCATGGGGGTGCTGGGTTGGCTGTTTAAGTATCAGGAACATCTTGATACTAAAAATGAACTGCTGATCTTTTTAACACCACGAATCGTGCAGCTGGAGCAAAAAGGGTTTTCATAATAAGGCAGCGCCAGTCTGGCGTACAAAAGCCTCCTGGAGATTTAGTAAATGATGAGCCAATTGATAAGCAAGCAAAGACTTTTTCTATTGATATTGACGCTGGTTGCGCTGATGGCGTGGTTTGCCGGATGTGCTTCCAATAAAGCAGCTGACGTTCAACAAACG
>JASFIG010000129.1:0-10984 GCA_050122795.1 Desulfobacterales bacterium | reverse complement strand
CGGAATGGGCTTTAAATCCTGTGACTTTGCCGCCTGTACAATCGCATCTGCACCTTGACCGTAGCGACCGTAAAGCCGGCGCCAAACACTGTCGGCCAAATCAAAACGATTTAGCGGACGATCCGGTAGTTTACAAAAGAGCGGTTTGTGCTTATCGGCGTATTTTTGAGAAGGTAGAAACGGTTTGGCGGCCTTGAGGGCATCCCAGGCCAGACGGCGAAATGTCGTCAGTTTTCCACCTGTTGCGGTTACCAAGCCTTTATCCACCCAGACAACATGTTCGCGGGATTCTGCTTGGGGTAAGCGGTTGCCTTCGCTTAGAACGGGTCGCAAGCCGGCAAAAGCGGAAATACAATCATTTAAGGAAATCTCCAGAGAGGGAAACAGGGTGTTGAGGCCCTCCATCAGGTAAACAATTTCACCTTCTGTAATGGTGGGCTCCCGGGACAGATCCGATTTATGGTCCAGGTCGGTGGTTCCGGCCAAAACAGCGCCTTCCCAGGGCAAAACAAAGATGATGCGGTTGTCCTGTGGATGGACGAAGCTGACACCGAATTTGATCGGCAGCGCCTCGGCTGAAAATACCAGATGACTTCCGCGCAGTGGTCGCAGATGGCGGCCGGGGTCGGGTGACGGGTGAAGTTTTTCGGCCCAGCAGCCGGTGGCGTTAATGACGGTTCGGGTCTTCAGCGTTCTGGATTCACGGGTTTCGGTATCCTCGATGCTGACACCCGCGACTTCGCCGTCATCGTTGCGCAGAATATCGATTGCGGCGGTATAGTTCAGGGCAGCGGCGCCGACGGCAACAGATTCATTGATGAGGCGCAACACCAGCCGTGAATCATCAACCTGGGCGTCAGAAAAGAAAAAACCACCTTTCAGACCATGCTGCCGGACATATGGCATTCGTCGATAAAATTCAGTTTTGTCGTAAAAGCGATGCTGGCGCTCGCGGGCCATCAGGTCATACAAGGACAGCCCGATTTTAAGCATCCGTCTGCCCGGGCGCTGATGCGCGTAAACCGGCAACAAAAATTCCAGGGGCTCGACCAGCCCCGGTGCCTGTTTGAGCAGCTGCTCGCGTTCTTCTACCGCCATTTTGGTCAGCAGAAAATGTCCCTCTTTCAGATAGCGTAACCCCCCGTGGACCAATTTCGAAGAGCGACTGGAGGTTCCCCAGGCAAAGTCTTTTTGCTCTACTAAAAGTGCCCGCAGACCCAGATTGGTTGCTTCGCGCAAGATCCCGGCGCCCGTAATCCCGCCGCCGATAATCACAAGATCCCAGTGTTGAGCGATGTTGTTGATGTTCATTTATAAAATCACCCGGCTTTCTGAACGAACCAAAAGCCCTTAATACCATATTCGGCTTAAACTGCTATTTTCTGAATCTTTTTTCTAACGGCCGGCTACCATCTTCTGGTTTTCCAGCGCATCTTTTTAGCAACTATCTTTGGCCGCGTCCGTTGCCCTTTATCTTTTGGCTATCAAGGCAACAATTTACCCGGATTCATTTGCCGATTGGGATCCAGGTAGGCAAACATCTGCCGAAGTGTGTTTACACCAACCGCTCCTTTTTCGGCTTCCAGATAAGGTTTATGGTCCCGGCCGATGCCATGATGGTGACTGATGGTTCCCCCGGCTTCCACAATCGCCTGACTGGCAGCCTGTTTCAGCTTTCGCCAGTGATCAAGGGTCTTTTGCGGGGTGTCGGCCAGGCGAAAGACAAAGGTGGTATATATGCTGGCGCCGGTGGCATAAACATGCGAAAGGTGGCTAAACACCAGGACACGTTCATTGACCGGCTCCAAAGCCTGCATCAGTGCGTCTTCGACGCGATTCATGGTGATGGTCACCTTATCCCAGTTGACGGCGGTCTCCAGGGTATCTACGGCATACCCCCGTTCCCAGAGCGTATTGCGCAAATACGCCGATCGGAACCGATTTTTCTTCCAAGCATCTCCGATTTGCTTGCCGGCGGTAACACCCTTGAAGCCGCGAATGATCGCAGCGGCTTCACTCCTGGCGACCCGGGTCTGTCTTGCGGACCCGATATAGCCGACCAGACACATACAGGCCCTTTCTGGATAGATGCCGCGGAATCTTAAAAACCGCTTTAACCACTTGATCTGCTGTGCATGTCCGGCCAGAGTCAGGTTGGCCGCTGTTTCCTGTACATTACTCAGCCGAATCATGGATAGCGATATTTGAGATTGCGCCAGGGCCTGCACGGCTTTGCTGGCATAGTCCCAGGAAGGGAAGAAGATCCCATGGATATCGTTGACATCCGGCAGGGGTAAAATCTTGACAATTATGCTGGTTAAAATTCCCATTCGCCCCTCGGAGCCCAGAACCAGTTGACGAAGATCCGGTCCGGCAGCAGATGCGGGAAAGGGCGGCAGTTTCAATTGACCTCTAAATGTGGCAACTTCTCCGCCTGCATAAAGCTGTTCGATCCTGCCGTAATGCCGGGATTGTTGACCGCTGGAGCGGGTGGCCACCCAGCCGCCTAAAGTTGAGTATTCAAAGCTCTGGGGAAAGTGACCGAGTGTGAAGCCTTCAGCGTTCAGCTGCCGCTCAAGTTCGACCCCGCGGATACCGGCTTCAAAGGTTGCCAGCAAATTTGGGCCGTCAATATCGATTAAACGGTTCACCCGCTGCAGGGCAACACTGAGCACCGGACGTTCAGATTCACAAACGCTAAGATGGCCGGCAACACTGGTCCCACCGCCGTACGGGATGACCACCGCATCGTGATCGCCTGCATAGGCCAAAATTGTGTGAAGGTCTTGAACGCTTTCCGGTTGTGCCACGCCGTCGGGAAAGCGTTTCAGCGTCCCGCCGCGCAGTCGAATCCAATCCGGCAGACTCTGACCATGGGCACACTCCAGACGCTGCAACGGGTCATCAGTCACAAGCGGATGTTGCGGCAGCCGCACAGCCGGTATGCGCTTGAGAAATTGATGCAGAGGGTAATCCGGGCATATCCTGCCGTTTCCGACGCGTTGTTGTAACAGTACCGCGGCCTCGGGCGGCAATTCCACCCGGATTGACGCATCTCCCCATCCGTTCCAACGACGCATTGCCGATTTCCTTATAAGCGTATCGGGCCGTAAATCTTTCGGCGATTGATACTTGATGACAGGCGAACGTTTATGATTGCCTATTGCTGGCAAACGGCCTTATTTCGCGCCAGATTTCAATACTCTTTCGCATAGCGCCTTGTACAACCTTTTCGACCGAATGACGATTGTGCGTAATGGCTTGTTCAAGTTCCCGGTAATAGGTGAGTGACGCATCCCGTGATTTTTTCAGTCCGAAGTAAGAGGCGGCCATTTGCCTGTATATGGAAGCAAAATCATTGAAGATCAGAGCATAAACCGGATTGCCGCATCCTCGTGTTAAGAGCATTTGCAATTCCCAATCATAAACAGCAAAGGTGGTCTCTTCGTCTTCCGCTTCCGGTTTTCGACTGAGAAAATCAAGCATTTTGTCAGGCTGGCGAACAACTGTCATTCCTGCGACCGGTGGCAGCAAAACGGCGCGGACTTCAAGCAGCTGCGTAATGAAGCCGTTGGGAAGAAATTTTGTATATTTGGCCAGGGTACCAATCATGCTGAGGCCGCCCTCCAACCAATAATCATTGACCACCGTTGGTTTGCCGTGCTGAATTTTAAGCCAGCCTTCACCGGCCAGGCGCTGCAACGTCTCCCGCAGCGTGGGGCGGGTCACACCGATCTGATCTGCCATCGAACGCTCGCCGGGCAACGGGGTTCCGGCCGGATAGGTGCCATCCAAAATCGAAGTTACCAAAATACTTTCAGCATACTGGGTGGGTCGCAAAGGGGGGCCAAGTCGAGCTTCCATATGCTAATCTCCTAGAAAAGAGTACTGGTAAGAGGTCATACCACTTGGTTTTAACGCTGTCAACCTTTTTTTAAACTGCACAAGGCTTGAATTAGTATAAAAAACAATTATTTCAATTGGTTATAGTTTAAGGGGGGCCGAGGGATACCGCGACCTGCTGCGAATCGACTGCCGATAGTCGGCGCTGGCAGGCCGCAGAATCGATGCTCAACGAAAAGGAAAGCAGGGATGCAAAATGAAAGCTTATTTTATGAACGACGGGCCGGACGCAGGGCTAAAAAGCATCCCGCGCCCGGACGATCTCCTCCACCGCACCCATGACGATCAAAGTCGTTCCGGCAGTCAGGAGGCGGTTGGGCGGTGGGTTGAATTCAATTTCATCGGCGTTGTCTTTGGCCCCCAGCACGAGCAACCCATAACGATCTATTAAGCCGCATTCACGGATTTCTTTTTGGTTGAACTTTGAATTTTGCGAAACCGTCAATTCATGAATCCTCAAATTGCCTTTACCGCTGCGCAGCATGTGATCCAAAAAATCCACCGCTGTGGGCCGGATCATTTCAGACGCCATGCGAAGGGCACCAATTGCATTGGGGCACACGACTGCATCGGCACCGGCCTTGATGAGTTTGGGCTGCAGTTGCGGGTTTGACATGCGGCTGATAATACGCAGCCCTGGATTGAGCATGCGGGCGGTCATGGTCACATAAAGGGTGTCTTTATCGGAAGGCAATGAAATGACAATTCCGGCGGCGCGTTCAATTCCAGCCGCTATCAGAATTTCATCCTCGGTGGCGTCTGCCTGAATAAACAGGAGCTCACAGATGGCTTTGCAGCGCTCGATTCTTTCCGCATCTGTTTCGATCAGCACCGCTGTCTCGTTGTTTTGGCACAGTTCGGTGATGACACCGCTGCCGGTTTCACCTCCGCCACAGACAATATAATGATCGTTTAATTTATCGATGTGCTTTGCCATTCTTTTTTTCCTTAAAAAGCCTGAGAGCTCACCTTCCAAAAATAAGGCCGTCAGGGAACTGATGCCGTAAAGGATGACGCCCATGCCGAAAGTGATCAACAGCATCGTAAAAATCTGGGCCGTATCGTTTCCAGTAACCTCTATGACTTCGCCATAGCCAACCGTGGTCAGCGATACCACCGTCATGTAAACGCAATCCAGAAAGTCGGGCTCGCCTTCAAAAATAATATAATATCCGATACTGCCGACCATAATGACCAAAAAAATTAAGGCCAGCAAATAATAGAGTCGTTTGCGGATGCTCATTATCCTGAAAAGCCGTTTTTGGGCAATTGTTTGTTTACAGCCTGCGGTCTTAATGCCACGCTTGCAGCCAAATTTCAAGATTTCATCTATTTTCATGCAAGATTCAGGTAAGTTCTTTACAAACCTACCCGCATGCTCTAATCTAAACACGTCGTACCTTCCTGAGTATTGATATCCGGAAATCATTCAAACTGAACCTTAAACGCCAAGTTGCCCCCGTTAGACTGCCGGTGCAAGTTTGCCGGCAGCGAGGTTGCCATGGACAAGCAAATCCCACTCATTATTGCGACCGGAAACCCGGGAAAAGTCTTAGAAATTAAAGATGTGCTGAACGGCTTTCCGATTCAGATCAAAAGCCTGGCTGATTTTGGACCGATTCCGGAAGTAGAAGAAGATGGCGAAACCTTTGAAGAAAATGCCTATAAAAAAGCCAGTTTTACGGCCAAAATACTGGGCATACCGGCCCTGGCCGATGATTCGGGTCTGATGGTGGAGGCCCTGGGGGGCGAGCCCGGCGTTCGGTCGGCACGCTATGCCGGCCCGGATGCAACTGACCCGCAGCGGGTTGCTAAATTACTCAAAGCCATGCAGGGGCAAACCAACCGCAAAGCGGCTTTTGAATGTGTGATTTCGATTGCCGTCCCTTCCGGCCCGGCCCTCACTTACGAGGCGCGTTGTGAGGGGCTGATTGCCGAAGCCCCGGCCGGGGAAAAGGGTTTCGGATATGATCCTATTTTTTTCTATCCACCGTTAAATAAAACATTCGGTCAGATGACCCTTGCCGAAAAACGCGATGTCAGCCACCGGGGCAAGGCCTTAAATGAGCTCAGACAGGAAATAAATAAAGTGTTGATCTGGATCCGAAGGCATATGCCGCCCGAAGAAAGATATTTGTACAACCATAATATGGAGGACTGAAATGATAGATGATTTGATTGCGGCCAACAGGAGCTGTCGGCGGTTTGATGAAAACCATGCGGTTGACTTACGTTCGCTGGAACAACTGGTCGATCTGGCACGGTTGTCGGCCTCGGGTGCCAACCTGCAGCCCTTAAAATATGTATTGAGCTGCCGGCCGACGGTAAATGCTGAAATTTTTAGCTGTCTGGGATGGGCCGCCTACCTGAAAGACTGGCCGGGGCCGGAACCCGGCGAGAGACCGGCCGCATACATCGTGATTCTGGGCGATAGCCAAATCAGTAAGGATTTTGGTGTAGACCACGGAATTGCCGCCCAGTCGATATTGCTGGGGGCCCGGGACAGGGGGCTTGCCGGCTGCATGCTCGGCTCCGTCAATCGCAAAGTGCTGCGCACGGTGTTGGATGTCCCGGAACATCTTAGCATTTTGTTGGTCGTGGCCATCGGCAAACCTGTTGAGGAGGTTGTCATCGAAACCGCCGGGCCGGATGGCAACATCCGCTACTGGAGAGACGAGCGCGCAGTGCATCATGTACCCAAGCGCCCCCTGTCAGAAATTATAGTTGCATCTCACGGAGTCTGAAAATAACAGGTTTAGGTCATGAAGGGTGGTCAACGGCTCATTTTGACCATTCGGTGGATCAATGATAAACTAAAGTCTACACTAGAAGTGGTTTCAAAACCTCAGATCAGGTTCAAGGGCAAGGCGCAGGCCGAGCGGGAAAGCGCAGCAACCATGGGGTTGTGAGCATTTAGCGGAGGTCTGCAACGCAGCCATTGGGCCTCAGATGGGGTTTTGAATCCACTTCTAGATAAATTCAGAAAAGGAGAAAGGGCATGGGACCTCATAAAGACTGTATCGACATCATAACCGAGTTGGGGGGCATTACCGACGTAAATGCAGCCCAACGGGTATTTGAAGATACGATTGATGCCGAGAACCTGGCCAAACTCAAACGTATCCAGAATCCCAAGGTTCTTCAGAAAATAGCCAATGCCATCAAACTCTGTCAGCCGGACGCTGTTTTTATCGATACGGGATCGGAGGCAGATCGTCAATTTGTCCGTGAGTTATCTCTAAAAAAGGGCGAAGAATCACCACTGCCCATGAAAGGGCACACCATTCATTATGACCTAAAAGAAGAGCAGGGCCGCATCATTGACCGGACGTTTTACATCTACAATCAAGGCGAAGAGGTCAGTTCGCTGGCGAAGAAAAAAGACCGGGCTGAAGTCCTGGAGGATATCCGGGACAAAATGACCGGGATCATGAAAGGCAAAACCATGATGGCCGGTTTTTTCTTGAGAGGCCCGGTGGGCGCACCGGCATCCAACCCCGCTCTTGAAATATCCAGCTCGACTTATGTCATGCACAGCGCGGCGATCCTCTATCGCAATGTTTATGCCGATTTTGATCCGGAAGTCGAAAAGCGTGGACATTTTTATGCCAATATCCACAGCGAAGGCTTGAACCGGCCTGAAGATTTGCCCAATGCCCGGGTTTACATGGACCGCAGCCACCTGACAACTTATAGTTTTAACTGCACCTATGCCGGCAACACCCTGCTCATGAAAAAAGGCAACCATCGCTTTTCAGTGGATCGCTCGGTTTATGAGAAAAAAGGCGAACAGATTGCCGAACACATGTTTATCACCGGCATCGAGGGGCCCGGCGGGCGCATTACCTGGATGGTGGGTGCGGCACCCAGCGGCTGTGGAAAAACAACCACGGCGATGGCCGGCGATCATTTTGTTGGCGATGACCTGGCGCAAATGTGGATCGCAGATGACGGCAGCGTGCGCTCCATCAATCCCGAATGCGGAATTTTTGGTATCGTCGAAGACGTCAACTGGGAGGGCGACCCCTACCTGATGAAATGCCTGCGTCATGAGGGCACGGAGGTCATCTGGTCCAATGTGCTGATTGATGAAAACGGGGTTCCCCAGTGGACCGGCAACGGGGAAGAGCCGCCTCCGGTCAAAGGCACCAATTTCCAGGGCCCCTGGGAACGGGGCATGACAGACGAAGGCGGCAAACCCATCCCCATGTCACACCCCAACTCCCGGTGCACCCTGTCCAACAGCGCTCTGGAGAACTATTCGGATAGAAATGAGGATCCCGCAGGCGTGGAGACCCGCATATTTACATACAGCGGGCGTGACAGTGACACCATGCCCCCGGTCTGGGTCTCAAAGACCCCCGATGAGGGCGTCGTGATCGGCGCCTGCATTGTTTCCGCTGCCACAGCTACTGAGGTCGGGGCTACCGGTGTTCGCCGCCAACCGTGGGCCAATGCGCCGTTTACCCCCGGATCGCTGGGCGAGTATATGGACGCTCAATTTGTTTTCTTCAACAGTGACAAAATTGCCGACGATAAACGACCGATTCTGGCGGGACTGAATTACTTTTTAACCCATGAGTCCCGAGGCGGCAGCTCCAAAAAATTGCTGGGTGAAAAAAAGGATGTCAAGGCCTGGATGGCCTGGCTGGGTCAGCGCGCCCACGGAGAAGTGGTTGCCATTGAAACGCCCATCGGCTATTTGCCGAAGTATGGGGATTTAAAGCAATTGTTTAAAGAACGCATCGACAAAGAATATCCGCAAGACCTGTATGACAAACAGTTTTCGTTGTACATCGATAACATTGTCGCCCGCATTGATTTACAGCAAGAGGCCTACAGCAAAGAGCAACATATCCCAGCCCGCTTTTTTGATATTCTCAAAAAGCAGCGCACAGAACTCCTGGCGCTCAAGGAAAAATACGGGCCGATTGTGACACCCGAGCAATTGATAAAAGAATGATACCTAATTTTAATGTGTTTAAAGCGGTTGATTTTTATCGTGCTTTTTTGAAAAAGTGCTTCCCAAATAAGCTTTGATTCCATCCTAAGAGGCGCATTTGAACCTGCCGATTCAACAATCCACCCTTAACGTCATATTGAGCCGTCGCATGCTGGTCGCCTTTTTAATGGGGTTTTCCGGCGGTCTACCGCTGTTGTTAACCTGGGGGGTATTGCAGGCCTGGATGACTGAAAAGGGCGTTGACTTAACCTGGATTGGCATGATCTCCCTGGTTCAGATTCCGTATACCTGGAAATTTCTGTGGGCACCGTTTTTGGATCGATTTGTGCCGCCGTTTCTCGGGCGCCGCCGGGGATGGCTTTTAATCGCCCAGATAGCTCTGGTGGCCGCTATCGTGGGATTGGGATATTCGGATCCGGTAAAAAATACTGCATGGATGATTGTGGCAGCGATCCTGGTGGCCTTTTTCAGTGCGACCCAGGATATCGTCATCGACGCTTACCGGCGTGAAGACCTGGCCGATGAAGAACTGGGGCTGGGCTCATCCATGTACGTTTATGGTTACCGCCTGGGCATGCTGATGGCTTCCGGCGGTGGACTGATCCTGGCAGACCATATGTCTTTCTCTGCGGTTTATTTTCTGATGTCGCTGTGCATGCTGCCCGGCATTTTAACGACTTTACTGACGCCTGAGCCGGCAATCGTGGCCGGCACACCGCAAACCATGAAAGAGGCGGTGGTAAATCCGTTTGTTGACTATTTCAGCCGCAATGGCGCCATCTGGATTCTGGTGTTTATCTTGCTCTATAAAATCGGTGACACCATGGCCAGCGGTATCACCATGCCGTTTTACCTGGAGGTCGGATTCTCCAAGACAGAGATCGGCACGGTTGTTAAATTTTTCGGAACGGCGGCAACATTGATCGGTGCATTTCTGGGGGGCGTATTGCTGCTCAAACTGGGTATTCATCGGGGCCTCTGGATCTTTGGTGTTCTGCAGGCACTATCAACCGCCGGTTTTGCTATTTTGGCCCGGATCGGTTATAACATTGCCATGTTGTCGGGTGTGATTGCCTTTGAGAACCTGAGCAGCGGGATGGGCACCGCCGCCTTTGTGGCGTTTATGGCCAGCATCACCAATAAGAAATTCACTGCCACCCAATACGCTCTGCTCACCGGGATCATGGGCCTCTCCAGACAGCTGGCATCTTCGGTGACCGGCTTTATGGCCAAACATATGGGCTGGACGGGTTTTTTTATTTTTTGCACCCTGATAGCGATTCCCGGGATGCTGCTGCTGGTGAAAATCGCGCCCTGGAATTCACGCCCGGCAGATAACCCCCCAATTAGTTAAAGATATATCTATGGCCAAAAATCGGAATAATTCGAGAACCCTTGAGCGCGTGCAGCAGCTTCAGGAAACCAGAAGAAAAATTATGGAGCTGCCGCCTGAAAAGGCCCTTGATCGAATTTTAAATGATCGCCAGCCGGCGGCGCTGGTGCATTCGTTTCCGGAACAGGACTTTTACTTGCTGGTCAATGAAATCGGGGCTGAAGATTCACTGCCGCTGCTGTCACTGGCAACCAACAAACAGTGGGAGCATATCGTTGATTTGGAGACCTGGCAAAAGGACCATATTGACATCAATTCAGTTACGCGCTGGATGAATTTGTTAATGGAGGCGGATTCACAACGATTTATCCACTGGATTTTAAATGATCACCTTGAATTTATGGAGTGGTACCTGTTTAAAAACCTGGAAATCAGAATTCGCGAGCACGATCAGGACCCCGCCGAATTCGGCGATGAATTTTTTACGCTGGATGATATCTATTATTTAAGATTTATCGATATTCCGTCCGAAAGTGAATCGGAAAAATTAATCGATCAGCAGCGGCGCAAATTTTTAACCCAGATCGCCCAGCGCCTGGCGTCCAGCGATCATCTTATTTACCAGAGTGTTTTTCTGGAAGCGGCTCACGTCATACCGGCTGAAACCGAAGAAGATTGCTATCGATGGCGGAACACGCGGCTGGCGGAAAAAGGCTTTTTACCGTTCGATGAGGCCGTCGGTATCTATCAACCCATAAAGCCAGGAGAATTAGAGGGCAAACGCA
>JASFIG010000128.1:0-11004 GCA_050122795.1 Desulfobacterales bacterium | reverse complement strand
GCTGCGCTGGAGTCCGCTTTTAGCCTGCTGGCTGCCGTCAGAAACGGCGCGAATTTTATTTTGCATGCATGCGGTATTTTAAGTTCCTACATGGCGATGAGCTATGCAAAATTCATACTGGACGAAGAAGCGCTGGCCATGATCAAAAGAATGATGGTGCCGCTCGAAGTCTCGGATGACACGCTGAATCTGAGCGCGATCGAAGCGGTGGGCATCGGCGGGCAGTTTCTCACCCACCCCAAAACCATCGAACGATGCTGGAAAGAATTTTTTATTCCCGAGGTGATGAAACGCACAAACTGCCCGAAATGGCAGGCTGGCGGCAGCAAACGTATCGATGAAATCGCTTCGGATGTCGTTCGGCGGCGATTAACTGAATACCGGAAGCCTGATTTGGATTCGACCATTGCTTCCCGGTTGTCGGAATTTGTTACCCGGCGGATACAAAAAGGGATGTGAATAAGACTTTTAGCATGGTGCTTGCGATGCCCCGCCTGGCAGGCGTATAGAGCCGTCACACTGAACATCAAAGCGAAAACATGAAACGCTCTGGTTATAAGCAAACACAAGGAGATTGATATGTCTGATTTCGAAGAGATTGCAAAGAATTTGGCTGAAGCCAACAAACCCAAAGTCAGGGAACGGGTGCAGCTGGCCCTGGATCAGGGCATATCTGCCAAAGAAATACTGGATGAAGGCCTGATGAAGGGTATGGGCATTGTGGGCGGGATGATGGAACGTGAAGAAATAATGATCCCCGAAGTTTTGGATATCGCCCAATTTATGGGTCAAATCATAGAAGAGATGCTCAAACCATTTTTGCTGGAAGATGATGTGAACCCATACGGCAAGATTGTTTTTGCCACGGTCCAGGGGGATTTGCATGATATCGGTAAAAATTTGGTCATTATGATGCTGGATGGCGCCGGTTTTGAGGTTATCGATCTGGGCATTGACGTGCCCCCGCAAACCATCGTAGAGGCGATTCGCGAAAATCAGCCGAATATGCTGGGTTTATCAGCGCTTTTGACGACGACGATGCCGATGATCAGAACCACGATCGAGGCAGTTAATAAAAGCGGTCTGAGAGATCAGATCAAAATCATTATCGGGGGTGCGCCGGTTGACCGGCAATTTGCCGACGACGTCGGTGCAGACGGTTACGCCCCGGACGCAAGCTCGGCCACCCATCTGGCCAGAAGTTTATCTAACAGAAATTCGGTGCAAAACTAAAATTTAAAATAATGGAGTCAATTGATGAGTTACAGAGGTTTACCAGGAGGTCACTATCAGCCGCTCACCCGGGAGCAGGTGGATAACCTGCATGAGGCGGCATTATCGGTGCTCGAGAAAACCGGTTTTTCATATGAGGCGGGCCTGGATGAGACGATTGCACTGGTGGAAGAATTTGGCATGCAGGTGGACCGAGGGCAAAGCCGCATTTATTTTCCAAGGGACAAGATCATGGAGCAGGTGAACAAGGCGCCGCACGGCGTCATCTTGTATAGCCGGGATGGGGAAAATGATCTACACCTTGAAGATGACCGTGTTTACCTGGGCACGGGCGGAGCGGCCATTAAAATACTCGATCTGGAGACCGGAGAAGTGCGCCATACCACACTTCGAGATCTCTATGATCTGGGGAGGCTGGTTGATCAACTGGATAACATCCATTTTTTTCTACGTCCCTGCATTCCCAAAGATATTCCTGAAGCCCTGTATGATGAAAATGTGTTCTATGCCTGCCTGAGAGCCACTGCCAAACACATCATGGCAGGTGTCAATGACGTCGATGGCTTTCACAAAATGTTGGACATTGCTTCCAGGATTGCCGGCAATTTAGAGAATCTCAAAGCGCAACCTTTTGTTTCCGTGATTGCCTCTTTTGCCATCAGCCCTATGCGGCTTTGCACCCATTCAACCCGCATTATGCAGGAGGCGGCGCGTCATCAAATTCCGGTTGCGCTTTCCTGCGCACCCATGGCCGGGGTGACCTCGCCGATAACCATGGCCGGCACACTCGTTCAGACGCATGCCGAGCAGCTGGCCGGTATTGCCATCTGTCAGATGATCCATCCCGGCGCACCGGTACTCTATGGCGGGATTCCGGGCAGGGCCAACCTCTGGAACTTAGGGTATCAGGGCGGATCGGTGGAATGCGGTATGATGAATGCCGCGATTCATCAGCTGGCCAACCATGTCAAAGTGCCGAACTACAACTCTTCCGGGTTGACGGACGCCAAGATTCCCGACGCCCAGGCAGGCTGGGAAAAAGCAATGACAACGATGCTGGCGGCAATGGGAGGTTCCAATTACGTGCACCATGCTGCCGGGATGCTGGATTGCATGATCACCGTGGCCCATGAGCAATTCGTGATCGACGATGAAATCATCGGGATGGTTTGCAAAGTGCTGGCTGGCATCCCCACCGATCCGGAACATCTGGCGTTAGAAGTTATCGATTCTGCGGCCCGGGGTGCTGATTTCATCAAGTCCGCTCACACCATGAAATACATGAAAACGGAATATTTTAACGGCAATGGTGTTACCGACACCAAAAATCTGGATAAGTGGATTGATGCCGGGAGCCTCGATGCCTGGAAAAGGGCCCGCCATATAGCGAAAAAAATTTTGGCACGGCCCGCCGCCGATTACATGCCCGCTGAGGTCGATACGGCCATCCGCAACAAATACGATATCCGGTTATAAACTTTTAATTGTGGGGCTAAACGGGCTGCGAGCAATCAATGCCATATAGGTTGCACCTTATGCCTGACTTCACAATCAGCACTTTGGATTGGATTATTCTTCTCTGTTTTCAGCTACGAATGGATGGCAACCGTTGTGTTGATTATTTTCGCCGTTTTCTTTTTGCCTTTTCACCTGGCAAAGAAAATTATATGATAGCGAAACAATGGCTATAAGATATCTGCCAGGCATATGGAATTACCGCTATCTATCTGTTTTATTGATCAGTTTTCTTGCGCTGATGTTGCTGTTGTTTCGGTAAATGATATTTTTTATCGTGAATTCTATCGTTTCCAGATTCACATCGCCTAGTTTGACGAATCGTTTCTTTTTGTTATACTTGTCATTAAACAACCTATAACCAATCCCTATTCAGCAATTCACGTGTCGACTCAAATGGTACTGCCATAATTCAATTTCAAATCCATTGCTCATATCGCCGATTTAATTTTGACAGATGAATGCCATGGTAAGATTACCTAAAATATTGATATGCTGCGATTTGGACCGAACCCTTATTCCGAATGGATACCAGAAAGAATCCGTACACGCGCGCCCCGTGTTTCGCCGCCTGGTCGAACAGTCCCATATTTATCTGGCATATGTGAGCGGGCGAGATAAAAAGCTCATCCTCGATGCGATTGAAGAATTTTATCTGCCCGTGCCGGACTACGCCATCGGAGACGTTGGTACCACCCTTTACTGTGTAAGCAATGGCAACTGGCAGCTGGTGGATAGCTGGAGCGATGAGATCGGCAAAGATTGGAAGGGACTTGGCTGGGATGCGCTGGCAGAATTTTTTGAAGAAATAGATGACATCCGACTGCAGGAGCCTGAAAAGCAGAACCATCATAAATTGAGCTTTTATACAGATCAATATGCGGAACATCAGCGATTGATAGACCGTATCCACGGCGTTTTAGTGCAGAAGGGTATTGGTGCGAATATCATTTGGAGTGTTGATGAAATCAGCGCCAACGGATTGCTTGACGTCATCCCGGCTCGTGCAAACAAACTGCATGCCATCCGGTTCCTCATACAACAAGAAAAATTTCCCGAGAGTCGCACGGTGTTTGCAGGCGATAGCGGCAATGACCTGGATGTATTAACCAGTGGTCTGCGTGCGATTTTGGTAAAGAACGCAACGGATGAGATTCGCAAAAAAGCGGTCAAAACGCTGTCGGCTAAAAATATGGCAAATCGTCTGTACTTGCCCCGGGGAAATTTTTGGGGGCTGAACGGCAACTATGCCAGCGGTGTATTGGAGGGGCTGGTTCATTTTATACCTGAAACGGGTGCGCTGGTTGCCAAAGCGGTGGAAAGCATTCAACGCGCCTCTTAAAACCGACTTCATTGTTTTTCAGGTGTTCGCAGAAATTATATCTTTAAACAGAATATCAGAGAGGAACATGCGTGATTTTAGTCATCGGAGAGATTCTTTTTGATGTATTTCCAAATTACAGGCGCCTTGGCGGCGCACCTTTTAATTTTGCCTATCATCTGAAAAATTTCGGCTTTAATGTTCGCTTCGTATCAAAAATAGGCATGGATGATGCGGGTAAAAAAATTTTGCACAAACTGGAATTGGCGCGTTTTAATCTGGACGATATACAGATAGATGAGTTTCACCCGACCGGGAGCGTCAAAGTCAGTCTGGATAAAAACGGTGCGCCTCAATTTGACATCATTTCCGACGTGGCCTACGATTATATAGAATTTATACCGAAATATCATTCAACCCTCGTTGATGAGGCCCGGATGATATATTTTGGTTCGTTGGTGCAAAGAAGTGAAACCGGCTGTGAAAATCTGCAGGCATTTATATCTCACAACGCATCAAAAACACTTAATTTTTACGATATCAACCTGCGACCCGACGGCTACAACAGAACCATAATTGAAAAGTCGCTGTCAGAGACAGATGTCCTAAAATTAAGCGCCGATGAGCTACAAAAATTAAAACAGATGCTGGCTTTAAAAACGAACGATACCCAGTTTGTTCATCATTTAATGGACGCCCATTCGATTCGCACAGTGTCACTGACAAAGGGTGAGTCGGGAAGCGAGCTGTTTACGAATCAGGGCTGTCATAGCTCTGAACCGGCCGAAGCCATAAAAGTTGTTGATTCTGTCGGCGCCGGTGACGCCTACGCGGCGATGCTTGCAGCAGGTCTTCTCAAAAATTGGCAACCGGAAAAGATATTGGAACGGGCTTCACTGTTTGCATCCCGAATTTGCGAAATTAAGGGCGCAATCCCTGATTCAGCATCCTTTTACGAACCGTTCAAAGCCCTGTTCGGCAATGGATGAAACCATGACACCGCAAAAATATTACATTCAGATGTTCAGTATCCACGGTCTGCTGAGGGCGGAAAATATGCAATTAGGGCATGATGCCGACACAGGCGGTCAGATCAAGTATGCTGTCGAACTGGGCAGGGCGCTCAGTCAATCTGAACATGTACAGCGGGTGGAGCTCTTTACACGCCTGATCGACGATAAGGCTGTATCCGAAGACTACTCCCGGCCCGTCGAGCGCATCGATGACAAATTCAGCATTGTCCGCATGCAGTGCGGCGGCAAAAAATACATGCGCAAAGAGCGTCTCTGGCCGCATCTTGATGAGTACGTGGATAGAATCATTAGATATATCAAGCGTCGGAATGCCATTCCCGACATCGTCCATGGCCATTATCCGGATGCGGGTTATGTCGCCATGCAGTTGGCTCAAATCTTCGGCCTGCCGTTCATCTATACCGGCCATTCCCTCGGGCGCTCCAAATTGAAACGGTTGATCGGTGAGGGCATGAAGGAAGACGTGATTATAAAAAAATATAAAATCGATCATCGCATCCAGATGGAAGAGGAGGTGCTCAAAGAAGCCGATTTGATTATCGCCAGCACTCACCAGGAAGTCGCCGAACAATATGGCCAGTATGAAAATAAAGATATGCCAATCTATCAAGTCATCCCGCCGGGGCTGGATATTGAAAAATTTTATCCGTTTTATCACGATATGCTGCCGGAGGCCGCCAAAGGAGAAATGGAACTGTATGCCCAGGCGTCGATGCTGGAGGAGCTCAATCGCTTTTTCATGCATCCCGACCGCCCGCTGATTCTATCTCTCTGCCGTCCGGACAAGCGCAAAAATATTGCCGGATTGATCAAGGCCTACGGCGAGGATTTAGAATTGCGGTCAATGGCGAACCTGGCGGTTTTTGCCGGCATTCGCAAGGACATCACCGCAATGGAAGACAATGAGCGCGATGTCCTCACCGAAATTCTGCTGCTGATGGATAAATATGATTTGTACGGCAAAATTGCCATCCCCAAAAGACACGACTTCGAGCATGAAGTGCCGGAGCTGTATCGCATCGCGGCGGAAAAAAAGGGCGTATTTGTCAATTCGGCTCTGACCGAGCCTTTCGGTCTGACGTTGATCGAGGCAGCCGCCTGCGGCTTGCCGATCGTGGCCCCGGACGACGGGGGGCCGCAGGATATCATTAAAAATTGTCCGAGCGGCATTCTGGTGGATACCACCGACACCAAAGCCATTGCCGCTGCCGTCAAACAAATTATCAGCGACAGTGAAAAATGGAAGCAGTTTTCCAAAGCCGGCATCATGAGTGTTCGCCATCACTACACATGGGAAAGCCATGCAAATGTTTACATCAAGCAAGTCAATCGCATCTTCGCAGAGCAGGCTGGAGAAAAGATGAAAATTGCCGTGCCCTCCGATCCCATTGGCCGGCGCCTGGCACGGCTCAACTATTTTATTATTGCCAATATCGACAACACCCTTCTCGGCAACGGCAACGCGCAGCTGGCGGAATTTTTGACCCTGATTCAGGAAAATCGCGAGCGTATCGGATTTGGCCTGGCGACCGGCCGGCCGCTTGAATCGACGACCGCGTTTTTAGAAAAACATCAGGTGCCCTTGCCGGATGTCCTGATCACATCCGTGGGCGCCGAGATCTACTACGGCAAACATCTGCATCGCGGGCGCGGTTGGCAAACTCATATATCCGCCAAATGGGACCGCCAGAAAATCGTCGATCTGTTGAAAGATCTACCATTTTTAAAGTACCAGAAGGCCGCGGTACAGCGGCGCTTTAACATCAGCTATGAAATGGAACCGGCCAAAGACCGTCTGGCGACGCTTCATGAGCACCTGCTCAAAAACAAATGCCGTTACAATCTGATTTATACCCAGAATCGATATGTGGATATTCTTCCGTACCGGGCATCCAAGGGCAAGGCCATTCGCTATTTGAGCTATAAGTGGGAAATTCCGCTGGGAAACTTTCTGGTCTGCGGGGATTCGGGAAACGATGAAGAAATGCTGCGCGGAGAACCCCTCGGTGTCGTCGTGGGCAATTACAGCCCCGAGCTCAAGAAACTGAAGGGGATCCGGGGCATTTACTTTGCCAGGCAAAAGTATTGCAGCGGGATACTTGAAGGCATCAAACGATACAAATTTGTCGAAAAAGCGAATTCCGGTTAACCGGTTAAAGGGATATAGATATATGATAAAAAATGTCTTAAATGAGATTCTGAGCAAAAAGGACCGCAAGGATTTTAAAGAATTTGTTGTCTTTACCATCAACCAGCAGTTCGGCATCTGCCTTCGAAACGGCATCATTCAGCTTTTCCGCGCCTATTGCGATCAGCATAAGAAGACCCCGAAATTTCGCCGGGAATCATCGCTGTTCAACTTTTTGAAAAAAGCGCAGGAACTTTTTCTGGCCCGTGAAACACTGGTTTTGCTGCACCGTTATGCCATTGCCAAGTACCGCTATTACCGCATCCGCCTGGATGGCGAATATATGGAAGAAATCTCGCTTACCGATTATCTGGACTTAAGGGATTCTTATGTTTTGAAGAAAAAAGCAAACAATTCGCACCTGCACATCGACTTTATGCCGTTTTATGATTTTTCCCCGTCGATCCGAGATACCCGCACCATCGGCAACGGTATTCGTTTTCTGAACCGCTACATGTGCAGCAACATTTTCAGCCGGCCCGAAGAGTGGAATGCAAAGCTGTTTGAATTCATCCAGCTCCATCAGCATAACGGCCGCCAATTGCTGGTCAACGGTGCATTGATCGACAGTTTGGACGCGTTTTACGGGAAGCTTGAAAAAATGCTGGAGTGGCTGAAACACAAAGATGAAGCAGCCCCGTACAGCAGCGTCGAAAGGCGAATGAAAAAAGAAGGATTTGAGGTTGGCTGGGGCAACACCGTGGGCCGCATATCAGAAACCATTCAGACCCTGTTTGACCTTATTAATGAACCCACCGATCATCTGCTGGAGCATTTTATCTCACGGGTGCCGATGCCGCTCATTTCCAAGATTGCCGTCGTTTCTCCGCATGGCTGGTTCGGACAAACCAATGCGCTGGGTAAACCCGACACCGGTGGTCAGGTTATTTATATCCTCGATCAGGTGCGAGCACTTGAAAAGCATTTGGCCAAAGAGATACGACTGACCGGACTGGATGTCGAACCGAAAATCGTCGTGTTGACCCGTCTGATCCCTGAAGCACAGGACACCACCTGTGATCAGCGCAAGGAAGAAATTTTTCAGACCGACAACAGCTACATCCTGAGAGTGCCTTTCAGAGACGGTCAATATAATATCGTTAAACACTGGGTGTCGCGCTTTAAAATCTGGCCCTATCTGGAGACCTTTGCCGAAGATGCCGCCACGGAGTTGCTGAGTGAATTTGAAGGGCGCCCGGACCTGATCATCGGCAACTATTCAGACGGCAACCTGGTGGCCTCTCTGCTCTCCGACAAGTTCGATGTCATCCAGTGCACGATTGCACATGCGCTCGAAAAGACAAAGTATGCGTTTTCTGATCTGCACTGGCAGGAAAACGAGCAAGACTACCATTTCTCGCTGCAGTACACGGCAGATATTTTCTCTATGAACAAATCGGATTTTATCATCACCAGCACCTTGCAGGAAATCATCGGGACCGAAGATACGATGGGGCAGTATGAATCCTACCAGTTCTTCTCATTGCCGCAACTTTACCAGGTTACCAGCGGCGTCAATCTGTTTGCCCCCAAATTCAACGTCATCCCGCCGGGCGTAGACGAAGAACTGTATTTTCCTTATTCTCAAAAAGATAAAAGGATCCAGACCAAACGGCAGCAGTGGGAGCAACGGCTTTTCCACGACGACTCGGAAGATATTTACGGCAGCTTGGACTATCCGGATAAGATGCCCATCTTCACCATGGCGCGCTTTGACAAGATAAAGAATATCACCGGCCTGATTCAGGCGTTCGGTATGAGCAAAACACTTCAGGATGCCGGCAACCTCATATTTGCAGCCGGTACCATCCATATTGAAGATTCCAGTGACTCTGAAGAGCGCAACGAGATCTCCAAGGCCTATGACCTCATCGAAAGTTATAATCTGCATGGTAAAGTCCGTTGGCTGCCCAGCATCAACAAACTCGACACCGGAGAGGCCTACCGCGTGATTGCCGATCATAAGGGCATATTTGTGCAGCCCGCCTTATTTGAGGCATTTGGATTGACGATCATCGAGGCCATGGCTTCCGGACTGCCGACTTTTGCGCCCAAGTTCGGCGGGCCGCTGGAAATCATTGAATACGGCATCAGTGGTTTTTTGATGAACACCAGCAAGCCCGAACTGATCGCCAAGAGCCTGGAAAATTTTGTCGAAAGCTGCCAAAAGGATGAGAATTGTTGGGAGACGATATCCAAAAACGGCATCAAAAGAGTTCAGAAACATTTTAGCTGGAAATCATACAGCCAGCGCATGATCAATCTGGCCAAGCTTTATGGTTTCTGGCGTTATGCCGTCTCCGGCAAAGGCATGGTTGAGCTGGATCGCTATTGCGACCTAATTTACCATTTTCTTCTCAAGGAAAAAGCTCAAAATCTCGATACCAGAGGAATTGTTGAGTAAATTGGCTCAATGACGGGATAGGATGCGAAGACCTTTTTAAATCGTAGAATAGTCCCCACCAAAGCAAGGTAGTGAACCATTTGCCAAAACGATCCTTTGAAAATGATGAATCTCAGTGCATTTGCAGGCTTGACGTTTTTTAAAATTTCCTGTAAAAACATATTAACAGAAACCAAGGATGTTTAAATCCAAATCAAGGAGGTCAAATGACAAAAGCAGAATTAATCGACAAAATGGCAAAGGACGCAAAAATTACTAAAGTTGCCGCCGGTGCTGCTCTGGAATCTTTCATGAGCAATGTGACTAAGGCACTCAAGAAACGCAACGGGAAAGTGACGCTGGTCGGGTTCGGCACTTTTCGTAAAGTCTACCGCAAAACCCGCAAAGGTCGCAATCCACAGACCGGCAGACAAATCAAGATTAAGGGCAGAAATGTCGTAAAATTCAAAGCCGGCAAAACACTTCAATCAAAAGTCTAAATTTAGCGTTTTATAGCGATTGTCAAAAAAAGATCCGTTTGCGAAAGGTTTTTTTGACAACCACTATCAATTAAGCGTTGTGATGAAACGGCGGTCCGGAGCGCCCATCAATCTCAGCAGATAAGATGGAGTTGGACTATTTGTTTTTAAGCCGATAGGTAAATGTGGCTGCGGTGGTATTGTTGTGGCCGTCGACATAAGAGAGTTTGACGTCACAATTATTTTGCAGTTTTCTGGACCTCAGCGCCGAGCAGACCACCGGGATGCGCCGGGTGAATTTGAGTTCCCTGTGAATGTCGCCGGCCCTCAGAGAAAGGCTCTTTTTACCGGCTTTTTTGGCCGGATCGATGTATTTGCGTTTGACATAATCCCGAACCTGGTCCGACGGCGGCAATATCTGGTCTGCCGGAATGCCCAGGTATTTTTGATTCAGTTTGTAAAAACCCTTACCCTGGTAGGTAAAATAATCCTTGCGATTCGAGGAATGTCGGTGGGAGGGGTGATTCGGTGCAGCAGCAATGACCCGCGCTGCAAATGTGTTTCGTTTTAGTCCGGGATGTTCCACAAGCGATAGGTTGAAAAGCTTAGCGCCGGTAAACTTGTTCTGGCCCGACTCCAAGACGTATTTTTTGGCCGTTTGCAGAATGATATCGTGAATCGTCTTCTTCTTGGTCTTGGACAAATCGGCCCGGTACCGGGAATCTAAAATCGGCAAAGAAATAACGGCCGGCACGAGATCGACGTTTTCGATATTGATGTTGGCTCTGTCTTCCTTTAAATCGAGCGAGAGGTTAATCGTAATTGAAAAATTGACCTTTTGCATACATTTT
>JASFIG010000127.1:0-11067 GCA_050122795.1 Desulfobacterales bacterium | reverse complement strand
TCAAACAGGCTAAATAAGCACCAAGCGTCAATGTTGCAATTATGCAACTCTTTTCATCACAAATTAGCATCTAAATTCTTTTCAGGTAGGCAAAATAAAATTTGCTATATATTTTTTTACAGTATTAACAATAATTTAAAAATGTACTGCGCTGGCTGCACCCGCTTTTAAATGGATTGCAACAAAATGCAATATTTGATGCATCATTTTGCATCAAACTGGCGTGCAATTCCGGATGCCTGGCAGCGGGTATAAGATTCATTACGCAAAAGATGGGGATGTCTCCGGGGCTGCAACCGGCACAAAAAGGGGATTAAGCGGAAATGTGGTATTTTTTCATCTTGCGCCACAGGGTCGAACGGTTCATATCGAGCGCTGCTGCGGTTTTGCCCTTATTCCAGTTGTGCTTTTGAAGCGCTTCTAAAATCAGGGTCTTTTCATTGTATTCGATTTCTTGATCAAACGATGGCGTTGGCCGGGCCGGCCGGCGGGATGGGATGCCGCCCTGGAGTGAAAGGGGCAGATGATCGCGTTCGATGATTTTATTCTGACAGACAATCAGGGCATGCTCGATGATATTTTCCAATTCTCTGACGTTTCCGGGGTAATCGTGGTTCAAAAGCACTTCCATTGCATCGTTGGAAATTTTCTCCACACTTGTATCGCGTGTTGCACACAGGCGCTTTAAAATATGGGAGATTAACAGGGGAATATCACCTCTTCTGTCCTTTAGGGCCGGCAGTTCCAGCCGCATCACATTGAGCCGGTAATAAAGATCTTCACGAAAGCGCTTATCCCTTACCTGTCGTTCTAAATTCTGATTCGTGGCTGAAATGATGCGGACATCCACACGGGTGGTTTTGCGACTGCCCAGAGGGTAAAACTCCTGATCTTCCAGAACCCGCAGCAGTTTGGCCTGCAGCGACAACGGCAGATCACCGATTTCATCCAGAAAGATGGTCCCCCCGTCGGCTTCTTGAAATCGCCCCGGCTTGTCTTTTTCCGCTCCGGTAAAGGCACCTTTCACATAACCAAACATCTCAGATTCAAGTAGATTATCCGGCAAGGCCGCGCAATTTACCTTGACCAGCGGTTTTTTCGAACGCTTACCGGCATTGTGGATGACCTTGGCCAAAATATCTTTACCGGTGCCGGTGGGCCCCTCGATCAGAACGGTGGCATCCGTTGCGGCCACAACCGGTACGATTTCAAAAATTTTTTGCATGGCCGGATCTTTGCCGACCATATCATAAAAGGTATAGCGACCCCTGATTTCACTGTTGAATTGATACTTCAGGGACAAGTCTGAAATGGTCGCCAACCCGCCAACGATACGGCCGTCTTCATTTTTCAGCGCCATATAATTGGCCCGGATGGGAATGGCCTGACCATCACGGGTCTTGATTTCGCCTTCACTGGTTGAGCGTGCTTGCCCGTCAGCGATGGTTTCCTCAAACAGCAGCATGTGGTGTGAGGTTGTTTTTCCGAATAGAATGCTGCAGGATTTGCCCAGGACATTGCCCCGGTTAAATCCGGTAATGGTCTCAGCCCGGTTATTAAAAAAGGTGATATGCCCGCCCCGATCAACTGTCAGCACACCGATATCAAGGTTATCCAGAATGATTTTTAAACGCCGATCATCGTGTCTGACGCGTTCGAGCAGATCTTTAAAGACGGTGTGATCCTGAAAAATCTCGATACATCCCAGCGGCCTCTGATTCGGTCCGTAGATCGGCGATACGATTCGGGTAATATTTTGCTTTCCCTTATTTCGATCACTGACCTCAAAATCGACACTGCCGGCCTGCCGGCCGCTTTCGACCGCGTCCAAATACTGACATTCGCCGCCGCACAGAGGCTTGAGCAGTACCTGATTGCAGTGTTTGCCCTGTAAATCCGATTCATTGTACCCGGTGATGATTTCGGCAGAGTGATTCAAAGAAATGATTTTGCGATCCGCTCCGACGACCATGACCCCCATGGAAAAGGTGTCAAAAATGTGGCCGAGCTGGCGGTAGTGTACGAGGATATCATCCATTGGGTATCTTCGGAAGTTTGATGAAAAATTTGGAACCGACATCTTCTTGAGACTCGACCTCTATCACGCCATTATGCGCATCGACTATTTTTTTGCTGATCATCAGTCCGATGCCCGTCCCCTCCGAACCTTTGGTCGAAAAAAAATGTTTGAATAACTTCTCTTTGGTTTTTGCTTGCATACCGCAGCCATTATCGATCACCTGATATTCAACCCCCCAACCCCGAATTTTTTTGGTAAGGACCGTTACGGTTTTAGCGGGTCCGTCCGGATCATTATTACGGCAGGCATCCATGGCATTGGACACCAGATTCAGCAAACAGCGGCAAATGAGATCCGGATCAAAATAACAATCTTGCAGGTCTTTTGAAAAATCGCTGATGAGCTCAATTCCCAGTTCCTGCGCCCGCGGGCGCATCAGGTCAATAACTTCCTGAGCCGGCTGTGCAGGATCGCAGGCTTGAATATGCAAATCGGTTGCCTTGGCGTAGTTGAGCAAATCCAGGGAAAGATTGGTGATTTTATCGACGTTGCCTTTGATCATTTCCCAGCCCTGCATCAGATACTTCTGGTCATTGAGCTCGAAGCCCTTCTCCAGCACAAAAGCGCCGCCTTTAAGCCCGCCGGTAATATTCTTTATGGCGTGTGAAAGCCCTGCCACCGTCTGCCCGACGGCCGCCAGCCGTTCGGCATCAACCAGCTGCCGGGTCTTATCCTGCACCAGCTGCTCAAGATTCTGGGTGTACTCGTTGAGTTTTTGGCGCATGGTTATTCGCTCGACAGCGCGATTGAGCGCAATTTCCAGGATTTCGTCGTTAATGGGTTTGGTAACGAAATCAGTCGCTTCATACTTAACGCTATTTATGGCCAGATCCATATCGCCGTGACCGGTAATCATGATAATTTCCGTTTCCGGGCTTAATTCTTTTAAACGGCGCAGCAATTCAATGCCATCCATTTCAGGCATCTTGATATCGGTCAGCACAATCGGCGGCCGTTTATCCTTGAAAATCCGCAGGGCTTCCACACCGTTTTCGGCCGTGTAGACCCGGTAGCCGAGATCGGACAGCGCGATGCTGAGGACCTTGCGAATCCCCGCTTCATCATCGACGAGTAAAATTGACTTTTTCATCAGTTATCTTCTGCTACAGGGAATTTAATAATAAAACCGGTGCCTTCATCTTTACGGGAGACAGCTTGAATGCTGCCGTTGCAATCCTGGATGATTCCGTAGCTGATGGAAAGCCCCAGACCGGTGCCCTGCCCCACCTTTTTGGTGGTGAAAAAGGGCTCGAAAATCCGATCTAAAATGGGAGCCGGTATTCCCGTTCCCGTATCATGCACTTCAGCGGTGACCGTTTCGGCATTGGATGTTGTTTTGAGTGTTATTTTCTTGTCGCCTGATTGATGGGGCTGGTCTTGCCAGCGTTCATCGATGGCGTCCCGCGCATTGATCAACAAATTAATGAAGACCTGCTCCAGGCGGTCCGGATCCGCCATGACCGGGGGCAGATCCTGTTCAAACTCCCGCACCACTTCAATGCCCCTGACCTTTAATTGCTGACCGAGAATTTGAAGCGCTTTTTCCATCGTTAAATTGACCTGCACCTTTTCCAGCGTCACGTCTGACTTGCGGCCGAATTGGCGCATGTGATTGATGATTTTGGTGGCCCGGTCGACATAGGTGTCGATCTCCTCCGACATGGTCAACAGGATATCGTCTTTGATTTTTTCTTTGTTGCGGATCTTTTTCATAAAAAAGCGGCTGGCCGTCTTGATGACCGACAGGGGTTGATTGAGCTCATGGGCGACACCGGTGGCCATTTCGCCCAGGGTTGCCATTTTGCCGGCCTGAATCAGCTGCTGTTCGGTCTGCAGCCGCTGGGTGATATCGCTGGTGGTGACCAGGTATACTTTTTCGCCGGGATGTTCAAATCCGGATATGCGTATGTTGACGAAAAGCGGGCGGCCGTTTTTGCCCACGTGTCTGGCCTGATTGATGACCGATTTTGTCTGGATCAAATTTCGATACCGGTCCTGCTCTTCGGGCCGAAACAACTCCAGAAACGATCGCGCGATCAACTCTTCTTTTTTATAACCATAAACGGTTTCAATGCTTGTGTTGCAATCGAGGATCTCAAGGGTCTTCATGTCCAATACGAAGACCGGATTGGGGATGTGATCAAATATGGCGGCGTATTTTTTCTCGGATTTTTCGAGCTCCTGTTCGAGCAGTTTGGTCTCGGTCACATCCAGGCTCATCTCCATGGCCGCCACAATCTCACCGTTTTCATCTTTTATCGGGGAGGTATTGACAATCCAATGGGTGGGGCTGCCGTCTTTATTGAACCCTCTTTCCTCGCTGAAATGCGACATGCCGTCTTCAAAAGTGCGCTCTACCGGGCAGACAATGCATTTTTCCTCGCGCCCTTTATAGGCGGCATAGCAATAATCCCCCGCTTGGGGGCTGAATTTCTCTTCGAATTCCCGATTGTAACGAATCAGTTTATAATTGCGGTCCTGAACGGTGATGATGCACGGAACCCGCTCAAACAGGTTCTGGTATTCGTTCCGCTGTTTGTTCAGTTCGGCCTGTTTTTCGCTGATTCTTTTGCCCATCTTATCGATGGCCACCGACAGCCGACCCAGTTCGTCAATCTGGTCCACCTCGATCTTTTCCAGGTAGTCTCCGTTGGCAATCATCCGGGTGCCGTCCATCATTTTCTTTATGGGCCTTCTGATAAAACGCGTGATGAAAAAAATGATGGCCGCCGAGGTGATCAGAAACAAAATCCCCGCAAAGGCAATCAGCCAGCCTTCAAAAACGGCCAGTTCCCTGTCGGTTTTGTCCAAAGAGATCACCAGATCCAGGGCCCCCAGAACCTGCTTGTCTGCAGGATGCGCATGGCAAGCCGATGCGCACCCCGGTTCGCTGTATATGGGGCTGATGATGCCCAGCAATCGATGGCCCTGGGGGGCGCTAAAAATACGCGTTCTTTCCAGCAGGCTCAACTCGGTCAAAGGCGGCTCGGTGCGATGGCAGATATAACACGCCTCGGCTTTGATGTTGGTTTTCTGATCGACCTCCGTGTCCTGGTTTGAGAACTTTATTTCACCGCTCTTGTTGTAAATTCGGATGTTTTCGAGCTTTTTTTCCCGGGCGATATTTTTGATAATCAGGGTGATATCGTCTCTCAAATTGTTCATCATGGCGTAATGCAGGCCGAGCTTTATGGAGTGGGACAATCCATCGGCACCTTCAAGAATACCGTGCATGATCTTTTTTTGTTGGTAGTTGATATTAAAGTAGGCCCAGACCGAAATGCACAGCAGCAGGATAAGCCCGACCAGAATGGTCAGTTTATAAATGATGCTTCGATTGAGATAATTAATAAGTTTAAACATGTTTAACGCTGGCTGCTTTTTAAGATTATGTTTCGGCGCTTAAAAATTTGTTGATCAGTCGACTCAGCTCGTCTGCATCCGGCGGTTTTTCCATATAGGCTTCCGGGTCCGGCAACGCGAAACCCCGCTGCGGATTTAATAACCGGATGGAATGCAAAAACGTTTTGCGGGCAATGGCAGACAGTATGATGATGGGTATTTGTGCAAGCCTGGGATCCGTCCTGAATTGCCGATAGGTTTCAATGCCATCGACGATCTGGGGCATCATCACATCCAGGATGACAAGTGCGGGCGGATTTTCGCTGGCCTTTGCAATGGCTTCGGATCCGTCACTGGCATCAGCGGCCTCAAAACCGGATGTTTCGACAACTGTCGAGACAAAAATGCGCATGTCGCGCTCGTCATCCACTACCAGGATTTTGCGATTTGCCATGGTCAAATTCCAGTACCCGGGGACATGCCGGTTGAAACACAAAGGTCATTATGTCAACGGCGATAACAAAATAAAGCCATCAGCGGGCTAATTTTGTACCAAATTGATCAATTCTGCAAGCACAAATCAAAAAAGAGCCTCCTGGCTCCGGTCCCATTTATCAGATGGATTCTGCCAGGATCTTTGATGATGCCATCGGTGACCTCAGCATCTTCTTTCTTTAATTTGGACGAGCGATTTTTTGACTATCACCGCTAAATTGGATATCATAAGGTTATACCTCGATCTTACCTGAAAAAGAATGAGAAGGATTCATATTATAAAATAACAATCGGTTGTAACAGCACTTCTAACCATAAAACAAAGTCATTATACAGATCATGAGCTGCTTTTTTATCAGATGTGTAGGCTGGATGATATGCCTGATGCTTTTAGCCGGCGCCGGTTGTGCTGATCTGCAGGGCAAGTCGGTACAAACGTACCAATCAAAATATAATGCCGCGGTTCAAGCCAGCGAGGGGGCATTAAAAGAACTCGAAATATTGATTTTGAAATCCATATCGGATGATTTAAGGACAGATATACTGGCCAGAAGAGCAGATGGTACGCCTGTGACTGTGGAGGTTAAACGGGTGGATCGAAATTTTACCGAGGTCTCCATCGTTACCGGTACCGGGATCGCTCCCCAGCTGAACAGACAAATCTCAGATCAGATTCACGAATTTATTCGCAAACAGCTGATGATCTCACCGTCATCGATCACTAAATGGCCTGAATAATATCCGCTGATTTATGTTTCATCTTTTTCTTTTTGCTTGGAGTATCCCGGAATCAGCGTTTGAGAGCTGACAACTCCCGAAATCTGGCGGACCTTCTTGTGCACAAAATCCCCGATGGTTTCGGCATCCGAAGAAACCAGATCGCGCTTCAACACAATTTTAGCGATTACATCCACATTGCCATGAACTGAATGGACCTCTTTGACCTCATCCAGTTTGAAAAGCTTATCGACAAGCCGCAGTTCCTTTTTGGCCTCAACATTGATCAGCACAAATGCGGTAATCTCCCGTAACATCTCTGGGTATTGCGTTTCTTTTAAGTTGGCCATTTTATCTCTAAACGCCTCCATGGTCGTGGGTACCAGCCGACTGATGCCGATCCCGTATCTGAGCCCCTGGTCATTTCGATCCCACTGGTGAACCGAAATAAACGTATATAAATCCGCCAGGGTTCTGCCCGGAAAGTGTTTGATCAGGCCGCCTTTTTTGATAATGGCGATCAACGGCTTATAAACAGTTGCATACCAGTCCTTGGCTGCATCCGCCAAGGTTAGCGGCCCTGTGCTGTTTTTTGCAAGAAAATCCCGGTGCTGGGAAATCTGATCGATTAACTGCTCATATTGGCCAAAATCCGTCAACTCGATGGTGTGGGGTAGCTGGGTTTGATCATCGAATTTGGCCTTTTCACGGTAAAGCAAATTCTCCAGTGAGCCTTTGGAAGGGATAAATTCAGTTACTTTCGCAAGAATTTCATCGTGGCCCAGCTCATTGGCTGCCGCGATGCGATGGTTACCGTCCAGGGCAAAATATTCTTTTTTGATTTGATAAAGCTTTACCGGGGGCAGCGCCTTGCCTTCACGCATTCTGCTTTTGATTTTATTTAGCCGCTCAACCGGCACGTGTGAGCGGATCCGAAAACGTTCGTCAAAATCATTGTAGCGGCCGACGCTGCCCACAATTTGTTTCAGCGCAACGGATCGAATACCGCGATCGCGGGTTTCATAGGCGGCTTCCGTTTTCTGAACCTCTTTAAAAGACTTTAGCAACAGGCTATCCTCTGGTTCCCGGGTCTGTTTTCAGCAGTTCGCCAGCGTCGTTTTTCTCATCGATATCAAACATATAACAACCGTACGTATTGATTACGCGGGTCCGGTTGTATAGCGTTATGCGCTGGGAGTCATCGCTGAAATGGGCATGGATATGCCCGTGAATAAAATAAGTCGGTGAATATTTTTCGATCAACCACCGGAAACTCTTAAATCCCCTGTGGCACCGATCTTCGGCATCGTGGATATGGCGCGGGGGCGCATGCGTCATGACGATATCGATGCCTTTGCGCCGCCACAGGCGGGGGCGCAGACGTTGTATCTTCCAGTACATCTCGCGCTCGGTATACTGATTGGGGCCGCCGTTGTACCAGCGGGAGCCTTCCAGCCCCAGAATGCTTTTTCCTTTAAATTCAACCAGATCATGGGCCAGATGGGTACACCCTCCGGGCGACCGATCGTGCCGCAGGTCGTGGTTCCCGCGTACGAAATAAAGCGGCGTGTTCAGGCGATCCGCCAGAAACGACAGGTATTCGGGCGGCAAGTCCCCGCATGCCAGAATAAGTTCAACATTTTCAAACTGGCGGCGATCAAATTGATCATAGAGGAGGGGTTCAACCCGATCCGAAACTGTTAAAATCCTCATTTAAGGACTCTCAAAAAAATGTCATCTCATATACAGGCCGGTGAAAATGGCCCGAAAAAACAAAAAAGGAATCAGATTTAAGCTGATTCCCTTATAAGCGCCGGTGGTCAAAAAATAGTGTGCGGTCACTCCTTGTTGTTCTCTTCATCCTCGCGTTTGCGCCGGTCTTCATTTGACCGCCTTTCGGGAATGTATTCGGTATAGGAGAATTGCCGCCGATCGACATGTGAACGACGATCTTCTTTGCTGGATTTTTTCTTATTCGATTTATCCGGCCTTTTTTTTGCTGCCATTGCAAAACCCATTCAAGCCTCCAGACATTAAGTGCGCCTGAAATATTTATGTTAAATCCGATGAAAAATCAACTTTTATTTCCGTTTCCCGCCCAGCTGCGTTTATAGAATAATAAAGGCGGGTTGCATACTATTAAAACATTTTATAAAAAGTTCTTGAAAAGTTCGGGGTACATCCATTATTTTATCAAAGCAATCGATGATGCACCCAAAAGCAATTCCATCGAAGCACACATGCACGTTTCCATAGGCGACATTCTGCATGCTGATAACACCACACGAAGGGGGAATTATGATTGCCTATTACGTTTATGATGAAAAAAAAGAAGACGATACCATTGTCCTGCCGGATACGGGCTGCAGCGTCCCGGTTACACCCGATATTTTTGAAAAATTCATTTCGGTCAAACCGGACTTTACCGAATGGTCAGGGGATGCGTGCGGTGATTTGTCTCCTGAAGATTTTGGCGTCGTCATCGCCACCCGGGAAGACCTGGGCGATGTGTGTGTAACCAATGATGAATTGTGGCGTAAACGCATGTTTTTTTATATGAGTAAGCCGAAATAATCCCGGCAGCCGCCTGTCCGGCCGGTGCAAAGCAAGCGCCTGCTGAACCGCCAAGATCCATTAAAAGAGAGATAAAAAATGAAAACGGACTTTACGTTTGAAAGTGAGAGTTTAGCGGACAATATGGTCTTGACCGTAATTTTGATTGCGACCATATATTGGGTTCTGGACTCAATTTTGAACCTGTTTTTTTCCAACCGGTTTAATTTGATCGCTGAACTTTTTGGCCCGGACCTGTATGATGTTTACATCCGGGTAATCGTATTGTGCTTGTTTATTATCTTCGGCTCCCATGCACAGGCGATTATAAACAAGCTGAAGGTGGCCAAGAAAAAATTGAATGAATCAGAAGAGCTTTGGCGCTCTCTGGTGGAAACTGCGCCGGACATCATCACCACTGTCGATCGCGAGGGCACAATTCATTTCATCAATCAGTCCACCGGAATACTGGCACCGGATCAAATGATGGGAAGATGCTTTTATGACTTTCTGCCGCAAGCCTATCAGGAAATGGCAATGGAAAGTGTTGATAGTGTCTTCCGAACCGGAGAAACCGATAGCTTCGAAGTCCTCGTGGGCGAAAAAAGTGAATCGACCTGGTATACTTACCGGGTGGGCCCGTTGCGCATCAGCGGAAAAGTGGTCGCAGCCACCATCATTGCGACAAATACGACCGAATTTAAACAGGCTGAAGAACTGATGCGATACAAAGAGCTATTTGACAATGTGGCCGAAGGTGTTTTTATCCTCAATCACAAAGGGCAGTTTATTGAAAATAACGAACGCGTTCTTGAAACCACGGGCTATTCCAAAGAGGAGCTATTAGGGTTAAATATAACCGATCTGGTTGAGCCTGATCAAATCGAATTCGTGAAGAAGACGCTGGCACAGGTGAGTCGCGAAAAGGAAACCCGATTCGAACTGAGTCTTAAATCAAAGTCCAACGGCCGTATCCCTAATGAAATCAATTGCCGCTATGTTTCCTATCTGGGCGAATTTTGCTATCTGTGCGTTGCCCGTGACATTACCCAGACAAAAATGCTCCAGAATCAACTGATCCGTTCTGAAAGGCTGGCAGCCACCGGCCAGCTGGCAGCCTCCATTGCGCATGAAATCAACTCACCCCTGCAGGGTATAACAGCGCTGATTAATGTTATTCAAAACCAGCATAAAGAAGATAAGAAATTGCTGGAGCAGCTGGATCTGGTTAAAAGTGCATTCGAAAGCATTCGAGATACCGTCCGCAACCTGATTGATCTGAACCGTCCGGGCAAAGAAAAAAAGCAACCGGTGGATGTCAATCAGGTTATCGAAAATACCGCTACACTGGTTCGCAGTTATTTGACCAAAAGCCGGGTGAAAATAAATCTGAACATGGCTGCCAAAAACGCCATGTTGACGGCATCGCCGCAGCAGCTGGGACAGGTCCTGATGAACCTGATCAACAATGCCGTCGAATCCATTACCGGGGCGCCCGGATTTCAGAAAAAACTGAAAGAAAACCCGACTTTTAACGGTGACATCTTTATTGACACCTTCAATCAAGACAAGGAACTTGTTATCAAGATCAAAGACAGCGGACCGGGTATATCCAATGTCGATTTAGAACGGATTTTTGATCCCTTTTTTACCCGCAAAAAAACCATGGGCATGGGAGTTGGGCTGTCGATTTGCCATGGCATCATCGAAGATCATAAAGGCTACATCGTTGCCGGCAATGACAAAGACGGGGGCGCCGTTTTTACCATCACGCTGCCGCTCAAATAGATAGACGACAGAGGTCAGAAGTCAGAGGTCAGACAACAGAGGACCGATCAGATAACAGAAGGCAGAGGGCAGAAATCAGATGCCCTGACCTA
>JASFIG010000126.1:0-11133 GCA_050122795.1 Desulfobacterales bacterium | reverse complement strand
CTTCGATTACCACCGCTCGAAACTTTCCTGAAGCAACCAGGCTATCGGCTTTCGGCGGCAATGTTGGCGGTTTTGCCTCGTAAGCTTTGTGCTGCGCACAGCCCAATAGCATCAACATCACCAGGCAGCCTGCCCATACCAATCCAATTCTTGAACGGGTATTCATTTTTCCAATCCTGCTATGTTTATTTTTCAATGTATGCTTAAGAATTGAGGTCTTCGATAGCATCCTCAACCACATTGCTGTCCACCACCCTGGCTTTTTTCATCAAACCGATCAGCAGACAGCGATCGCATACATTGTTGACGCGCAACGGAATTCCGCCTGAAAAATCATAAAGCGTTTCGATGGCCTCACGGGTAAAAATTCCCCGGCTGGCCCCTGCACTTTTCAGACGAAAAACAACGTATCTTAAAGTATTTTCGACATCCAAAGGCTCCAGATTAAATTTTATACTGATCCTTTCCTTCAGGGGCTGCAATTCGGAAATATTTTTTAACAAAGGCGGCTGTCCCAGCAGTACCAGCGTGATCAAAAATTCATCTTCCGACTGAATGTTGAGCAACATCCGCAGTTCATCCAGAGTGGACTGGTTTGAAATGACATGGGCTTCATCAATCGCTAATACCGTGCTTATCCCCTGCTCTCCGTTTTGAATGAGCAATTTCTGCAGACGGTCCAGCAAAACCGTCTTGGATCCGTTATCGGAATTGTTGTCGCCCAGCTTGAGCAGAATGGCTTTAATCAGATCCGTTGGTTGCAATGCCGGGTTGGACAATATCTCAAACTGGAACTGGTCCTGGCTGAGGTGATTATTGAGCGCCTTGGTTACGGTGGTTTTACCACAGCCCACCTCTCCGGTCAGCATGGCAACCCCTTTACGGTGCTCTATCGCATACAGCAACCGTCGCAGCGCTTCCTCATGCTGCGGGGAGCGGTAAAATATATCCCGTGACGGTACATTGCCGAATGGCGCTTTTTGAAGACCCCAATGCTCTAAATACATAAAAAAATATTCCCTTGTTGATAATATCTCTGTCGATCAAAAGGTTTTCAAACCGTGTTTGTTTCAATCCCTTTCAATTTAAGATCCATATAAGTATCTAAAGTTATTTAAGTTAATATCTTCTACCGATTTTTTCTTTTTTTCACATCAGCTATATCGGCAAAAAGTCTTAAAAACTTAATCCCAAATTTATTGAAAAGTTATTTTTTTAACCACTTACCACGTTTGATGCAATAATCGCATCATTTGCCGACCAGCTGACGGATATCCTTTTCACTGATCGAATCAACAATATGCAACAGCGGATCCTCGGGTAGCGCCACGATCTTTTCAGTCAATACCTTTCGTTTCTGAGAATCGTATATGATCTGGATTTTGGGCCGTAGCGGTTGATCCGGATAGGTTTCGACGACTTTTCCGATGGCATCCGAGTTCAAGCGCACATAACTGTGAATCGGAAAGGCGGTGAAGACGCTCAAAAGTGCCTTTAAATGCTCTTTCCTGAAATGGTTTTTGCTGGAATTGATTATTTCTTTGACGGCCGCAAAAGGCGTTCGTTTGCCCCGTTGCGGTCGGGAATGAATCAAGGACTCGTACATATCCAGCAGCCCGATAATCTGGGCGTATTCATGCATTTCATCTGCTTTCAGGCCGCGGGGATATCCGCTGCCGTCGATCCGTTCGTAGACCTGGACCGCACACTCAGCCAGATAGGCATGTTCCGGGCTTATCTGCCGCAAGATTTTTGAGCTTAAATTCGGACGTTGCCTGAAGATTTTGACTTCTTCATCATTGAGCCGACCCTGTTTGAAAAGAACACTATCCGGTACGGCTGCCATGCCCACATCATGGAGCAAACCCGCCATACCGATTTCCACCTGTCGGTTGCGCTCAAAGCCAAGGTGATCGGCTATCTTGATCGCGAAAACGGCCACATTGACCGGGTGATAAACCACATACAGCTGCCAGTCGTCCTGATGCAGTGCCAGTCTCAGAACCGGGTCTTGCGGGTGATTTGCAGCCACGATTTTCCTTACAATCTCAAAGCCCGTTTCCAGGTTAAATCCTTTGCGGCTGCGCACAGCCTTAAAAACCTCACCCATGTAAGTCGAAGCTTCGTCATACAAAAGCTTACGGTTTTTATCGGGTACGGGTGGTGCTGTACCCAAATTATGACCGGCCGCTGAGCCCGCCGGCAGCTTTGCAAAACTGAGTTTACCCATTTTGAGGGCAGCGGCTTTTTTTGATAATTGCGGTTGGTTTTCGATATTTCTAAATAGCACCACGATTCATATCCTCAAATAAAAGTTGATTAGGGATTTCGCCTATATTGGTCTTCGGAACGCAGAGTCTGTATCCGAAGGGAATGTTGGAATACTGGAATAATGGGGGAATGGTTTTGGGCTCTTGCAAGAATGATCTCAATGGGTCTTGGTTTATAAAAATAGGTCACATCCTTTTGAAGCAACCAGTATTCCATCATTCCACCCTTCCATTATTCCATCCCATAAACAAATCGTGAATCTTTGAATAAATCTAATAAACTCCATTGCACATAAATTTTCAGACGTCCCGTTGACGTTTAGACTTTATGGTTCCATTGGCCAGGCGGCCGCGCCGTTCCAGCACCGTAATCAGCACGACCATGATGCAGGCCTGGATAATGAGCAATAAGGCGTCTGCGGGTCGGGCATTGCGCAGCACCACCGCGCTGGTTCCCAGACAAAGCCCCAGCAGATAGATAAACAGCACACTTTGTTTTCTGCCACCCAGAACATGGGCCAGGCGATGATGCAGGTGATCTTTGCCGACGTAGTCGATCCATTGTTTGAAATTTTTCACTTTGCCGGTCAAGATCCGATCGATGGTGATGTGCACCATATCGAAAATCAGAATCCAGAAAATTAAAACCGGCGAAACCAAAGCCACCACCGGATCACTCTGGGCCCAATCTCCATATACCGCCAGGCATGCCAGAATAAAACCGATCACCACACTGCCGGCATCTCCCAGGAAAATGGCCGCGTTTTTCTTCGGACGAAAATTAAACGGCAAGAAACCCAGACAGGCACCCAGCATGGCAACAGCGATCCATCCCAAAAAGTGCTGGGCTGTCTGGAAGGCCACCACGCATAGAAAAAATGAAATCAAGGCGCCCAGTCCGGCAGCCAGGCCATCCATGCCGTCAAAAAAATTCATGGCGTTGGTGATACCGATAATCCAGAAGACCGTGAGCAAAACATTTCCGATCGTGGCTAAAATGCCCAGATCAACCGGTAAAACCCGCAACACAATTCCACAGCTCATCACCAGCAGCGTACAGAGCATCTGAGCCGCCAGTTTTAAGCCGGCTGAGATTTCCTTGAAGTCATCGATAATGCCGACGCCAAACAGGATCAAAGAGGTCAGCAAAATCATCAACACCTGTGTGGAAAAAATACCGTTCATCAGCAGGGCAACGCCGAAACCAATAAAAACGGCGGCACCGCCCAGCAAAGGCGTAGCTTCTGAATGAAGCTTGCGGGCATCGGGCATGTCAAGGATCTTCAGCTTTCTGGCAATTCCGGCAAAAATCGGGTTCAAGCAGAACGAAAGTGCAAACGAAAGACATAAGATGTGGACCCATCGCAATCCGATTTGCAAAATATAACCGCGCACCTGAGGTACCAAGAGCACACAGGTCAGAGCAGCAACGGCAGCGTAGACGAAAAAATTGACGTGCAGTGACCGTGACAAGATCTCGACGAGACCCGCTTTGTCTGCAGTTTCATCCCGATCGACGATCAGCTCGACACAGGGCTGCCCTGCTGTGGATTGCGCCGGTAAGACAGCGGAATTAACAAAATTGTCTGCGGTTTCGTCTTTTACAATTTCAACCATAAATTATTTAAAATATTATAAATATTTTATTAACCATCCTCTGGCAGACCCGGATAGAGGATGATTCATTTGGGCTGCCAAGCCGACCAGACTATAATTTAACTAATTGAAAAAATTGATAAATTTACTTTAATGCGACTCAAAACGGAATGAATATAATGCGTTATTTGGAGGTTGCACATTTTGTGCCATTTGGAAGAAGGCAAACAGCGGATATAAATAAATGAAATTATATATAAAAATGACTAATAGGAGAATTAATCCAAACCTGCTGTCAAAATACCGGCAAAATATTCCATTCCCGTCATCGTGTTGCCGATTCTATGCCTATTTTTCAATATTTTTGATAAAACAGGCAATTACTTGATCTATGGCATCGGCCTCGAGCGATGGATAAAGCGGGATGGATAAAGTGGTTGACCAGGCTCGATCCGTTATGGGGTAACCATCTACTTCTAAATGACGATGAATCGGCAAAAATACCGGTCGGGCACAGCCGATGCCCTGCTGCGTCAGGCGCTGAATGAGCGGCAGACAGTCGCTATCCAGGCCAATGGTAAAGCGGTAGTAAATGTGTTCGTCGCGATCTGCAGGTAGCTTAACCGCAATTGATTTGAGAGCTTCACGATAGTGTTGGGCAATAATTTGTCTGAGCGCAATGAAATCATCGAGCCGCCCGAGTTGCACTTCACCCACTGCGGCCTGGATATCGGTCATCTTGTAGTTGTAACGCGTCCGATCGGCTTTCTTCTCATCATAGGTCTTTAAATCCCGGATGCGGTCTAAAGCGTCCGTTGATTTGGCGATCACCATTCCCCCTTCACCGGTGGCTATTACTTTGGTGGCATAAAAGGAAAAGATGGCGGCCTCACCGAGCGTGCCCAGCGGTTTATTCCGGTGGAATCCCCCGACGCCCTGGGCGCAATCTTCAATAATCGGCACATCCAATTTCAAAAGTCTGTCCAGATCTGCCGCCAGGCCAAACATGTGCGGAACGATGATGGCTTTCGTGCGCCTGCTGATTCTTTTTTGAACATCACCCGGATCGATATTGAAGGTCTGCGGGTCGATCTCGGCCAGTATCGGCTTTGCCCCGACATACGCAACCGCATACAGCAGGGCCGTGCAAACGTAACTGGGGATAATGACCTCATCATCGGGGCCCACACCCATTGCCAGCAGGGTCAAATGCAGGGCTGCCGTCCCGGAACTGACCGCCACGGCATGCTGAACACCCATTTTTTTAGCAAAGGCTTTTTCAAACCGGGCGACAGCTTTACCCTCGGCTATATGGCCGGATCGAACAACGGCGGCAACCGCCTGCGCCTCATCTTCGCCCAGTGTCGGCCGGGAATGGGGGATAAATGCATCGTTAGCTTGGAGAGTGTTGGCAGTATTCATCTATAATTATCAAATTTAGATTTTTAGATTTTTAATTTATCAAAATTCGAAATCCGAATCCCGAAATTCAAAACAATCTCAAAATTAAAATTTCCAAATTTGTGAAACCTTATTTTGATTTCTGTAGTATAGATCCGAAAATTTTCATCAGCTCTGTAGCCTCTGTTATGAGCTCTCCCCGTTCCTTTTCCAACTCGGCATCATTACCCGTATCGACCAATCTGAACCAGAACCTGCTTTCTTTAGATTCTTTTCTTGAAATCTTAATTCGCATCACAAAATCTTTCTTACTCAGCGCTTCATTGGCCTCAATATAGATTTGTTTCGGATTTCGAGATCCGGATTTCGGATTTTAGTTATGATTTAATATATTGATTTCATAAATTGGTAAGCGATTTTATATATTAATGAAGAGGCGCAGACTATAAAACGCTTCAGCGTATTTTACCCTTCCCTGGATGCCGCGAAAATTGGCAGAGGAGCGGGCTACCTCCACAATGGATAAATCCTCGATGTTGGTTTTCATTACCTGGGATCGATGCGCCTGCAAGGCTTCAATTTTTTTATCGAGGGTATCGGAAATATCCACAAAAACATGGGGTTTGAAATTTTGGGTGGTCGGGCCCTCGTAGAATAGAACATTGCGAATGTAGCGCGTGGCAGACATCACAGCCTGCGCCAGGTGGCGGTGGTCCTGGTGGGTGTCTTCCGGGTAGCTGCAAAAAATAAAATCCGGCTGGATTTTTTTGATAACCGCTTCGATCTTTCCGATCAGTTCCACATCCACCTGCAGGTGCGTGTCTTCATAACCGCCCCAGAAGATCTCCTCGGCTCCCAGAATTGCTCTGGATGCCTCCTGCTCGCTGGTTCGTGTGGTGGAATGCGCGCCCAAACCGCCTTCGGTCATGATCTGCAAGAATAAACGGTGGCAGCGTTGGGTATATTTGATAATCGTCCCGCCGCAGCCGAATTCAATGTCATCCGGATGGGCACCAATGGCCAGGATCGTTGCTTTTTGCATAGCGTCCCTTCATATGCATCTATAATTTTCTTAACTCTTTTCTAATTAAGAAATTGTGAGCCAACGTATCTACGGGCGTAATTAACATTTTAGATTTTAGATTTTGGATTTTAGACACTATCGCCAATAGAATTACTCTTCATCGCCTTTCAGCCAGTATCAATCCAAATTCCAAATTCAACAGAGCCTCTCATTGGCTCTGCTGATCACGTCCATACTCTCCGGGCCGCAATTAAACAGCAGATCCACGATTGACAGGTGAGATTCAAAATCCGCAAACAATTGCGTATAAACGGGGTGCTTAAAATCCTGAAAGATCACCTGAATCCCGTTTTTTTCAAACCGCTCCGGATCCATATAATCGGCACCGCCCTGCCCTGCCAGATAGGTATCTGCGCCCACGGCTTTGCAGATATCGACCAGCCGGTCGGTGGGCTCGTCCCTCAGCTCCAGATCCGAAGAAATGACGGTCGGCTTTGTATGAATCTCTAAAGCTTCTCTCAGATGCGTCAACAGATGGATATTGAGGTCGGAGATGAACTCCCAATCTCTGGCAAACGCGTCTTCAAAAATGGTGCTGTAGGTTTTATAAAAACGGGCCCGGCTGTAATTGGTGACCAGCGCCTGAAAGTGTTTTTTCCGCCAGCCGGTTGTGTTGTTGATCTTTACTTCATTGATTTTTTCAGGAAAGTGGTAACGGACCGGAACCGTTAGCCACTGGCAGCCCTGGGCGGTTTTAATGCGGTTTCGATTTTGCCACTCGTTTTTCTTGTACTGAACGTCATCCAGATAGCAAAAGACATCTGCTCTTCTCATTTTATCGAAATACCCGAGCCAGGGCAGATACTGGGGCTGGTGAACGGCAACGATCAATACAGTATACCCTTTATGTATAATTTGAACCAGAGGTCACAGAGTTTAGCACTCTAAGTATATCATTTCCTCGAACCAGACGGTGTCGTCATTCTTTTGGGTCATTGCGAGCGACCGCAGGGAGCGCGGCAATCTAGTCTGCCACGGCGGATCGCGATGCTTTGCAACAGATTGCTTCGCCGTTTCTCTCCGACTCGGCTGCCTTCGACTTGAGCTCAGGCCGAAAATAGCTCGCCGCAGGCTCGCGATGACATGCTGGCACAGTGTGAATTACGCGAATCCAGGAATATTTTACAAAAAACCTGCATTCAGACCCGGGGCGGGCATTACGCCACAATATTTAGCCCCTCTATTCAGCTAAAAACCATTTTTCTGCTTTTCCTTGACCTTACAAGGCCTTATAATGATAAAATATATCATATCGTTAAGTGGTAAGCAAATTTTTGAGTTGAGCGTTTCAAATAAAAAAATGGCAAATTATCCAAAAGAATCCTGTCTTTATAATATTTTTTTGCGCTTATCCAGAAAGTCCAAGTTACCAGAAAAGATTTAACTTTTATATTTGAAGGGAGTTTTTCATTCAAATTCTTGAATGGAGCGGAATGAATGATCGTTTGCGAAAACCGCGCACTGTTTGAGTGCATTAGGGATCGTTGCAAAAGAACAGGGACCGACACGGTGGTGCGAATCGCAAAACAGACCCCGTTTTTAGATAACCTATTGTTATCATGTGCTTTGCTGTTCTTTTGGTACGAGCCTTTATGCACGAGTTTGCGCGGATTTCGCAGGCGATTATTCATGGAGCGGCTCAATCTGAAAAACTCCGCGACCCCTCATATATTTATCTATGGTTTTCTGATTAAATGCGAAAGAGACTGACGATAGGTTATCCTTTTTCTGCTTTGCTGCTGGGGCTGATACTGACTCAGATTCTGGCAACCATACAGGTTTATCTATCAAACACATCCTTGCATGATAGTTTGCTGGCGATTAAAAATGCCGGATACCTTACCACCCCCTACGGGCCGGTTATGGGTAGCTTAAAAGGGATCGGGCCGGCTTTGGCAGGAGGTCTTTTCTTTACCTTCAGCATCGGCGCCGGCATATCATTTTTCACATTAGCACTGGCATGGATCTGGAACCGGATTTTCTATTGCAGCAAAGTCATCTTTTACGCTTATTTACTGGTCTGGTTGGCTTGTTTACTCACCCTGAACATAACGGGGTTCAAACTTTTTTTAACATTAATCGTTTTGCTCATCCCGCTTACCGTCTTTGTAGTCGTTTCCAGAGGCATGGGCTACGCGAGCAGTCAAGACCGGCGCTTAAATGATATGATCCATATTCTGCCGGTATTCGTGCTGGCGTTATTGCTGGGCTGGCAAATTGATGACCGTATGTTTACGGATTTCCGTGACATTTACTTACTGTCCAATCCGATTGGTGCCCGCATAAACAGCTTTTACTACAAATATACCCTTTATCCTGCTGAGGTTTTTAAGTCTTTAGACCAGAAGATGATCAAGACAGCTGCAATCAAATCTGAAAAGAACAACACGGGCATCGTCTTAGAAAGTATATTGCTCAATTATGACTATATTCCGCTTGAAGGCGATGTGAATGCTGACCTTAACATTGTAGCAATCGAAGATAATTTGAAATTAGAAAACCGCGGCAGGGCTGTTATGCAGATATCAACTGCAGCGTTCCTTGCTGACCCGGATAAAGTCATAAGACAGTTTGAGAAGCAAAGCGACACCAATAGCCTGTTAAGACAGTTGACATTCATTTCCTTATTATTCGGGTTTCCGCTGGCGGTCTATGTTATCTTGCATGGTTTGATCAGCATACTGGTTGGTTTTTTCTTTAATTCAAAAAGTGCTGCTATTATCGCATCGATGTCTTGTTTTGCTATTTGTATTATTCTGTTGTTTGCTTTCCAATTTAGCAGAGGCCGGGAGATTTCGGCGCCGAATCTGCCTGAAGCACTCGACTCACAGCGCTGGCAGACGCGTGTTAGGGCTCTAAAAATAATCGACGAAAAAGGGTTGGAAATCAGCCGGTATAAATCCTATCCGGCTCTGTTAAAAAGTAACCATATTGCCGAGCGCTACTGGCTGGTGAGATCTTTAGGCAATTCCAGAAACTCGTCGACGTATAACGATTTGCTGCATTTTTTAAATGATCCGCACCCCAATGTCGTCACCATGGCACTTCATGCGATCGGCAAAAGAGGCAACCGAGATATGACGGATAAAATAATGCAAATTATCACTACCACTGATAGTTGGTATATCCAATGGTATGCCTATAAAGCATTGCGTTCAATCGGATGGAGACAGACAAAATCAAATTAAGCACTGTCATTGCCGCAATCATTGTAATCGTTGTTGTGGAGATCGCGATTCGATTTCTTATCAACCGCGGCATTTTCACGCATCTTACCGGTCTGGGGCTTGCCCGCGCTGCTCAAATTGTTTTACTGCTAGTCATCGTAAAAGTAAGACAGCAGCACATCTCTACCATTGGGCTGGCATGGTCCAATTTCCATACAGGTTTTAAAAAGGGCTTGATCTGGTCGGTCTCATTTGGAGTGGCGGCCGCAATCGGTTTGCTGTTTGTCCATCTGGCAGGTTTTAAAATCAGCGGGCTTTTCCGTATGCAGCTGCCGGCTGACAGCAGCCGGCTGGTCATCTTCTTTGTGGTGGGCGTGTTAATCGGCCCCATCGCCGAGGAAATATTTTTCCGGGGCATTCTTTACGGATTTTTGCGAAGATGGGGTGCCCCGACGGCCATCGTGCTCAGCACCATGCTTTTTGTACTACCCCACACTTCCGGAAGTGTCGTTCCCGTAACCCAGCTGATCGGCGGTATCCTGTTTGCCGTCGCCTATGAAGTCGAAAAAAATCTCCTGGTCCCTATCATCGTTCATTGTCTGGGTAATCTGGCTATTTTCACTCTCGCCCTCCTAATCTGATTTCATCATCGGGTTGAGCCCGTTGACCGCCTGCCCGCCTGCCGGGTTATCCCGTTGCTGGTTGCTGTTTAAATTTTCCAGAAAACTGGAAGGCTTGGAGGCTTGGAGGCCGGAAAGCTATCAATCTGTTTCGCACGCTATCCTCGTAGCTTTCCAGCTTCCCAGCCTTATAGCCTCCCAGCCCCGTAACTCTCCAGCTTGCTGGTTTCCTGGCAAAAAGTGACTTTGAAAGGTGAGCTATAAATAAGTTTAGTAATCGGGGAAAGTGGCCGATATATATTCAGATGCTATATCTCTCACCCGATTTAGCACTCAAATTGTGTTTGCCTGAGGAGGTTTAACCTCATGAATAAAATCGTGCGCCTTTTTATAATCCTGACAGCCATAGCGCTGGTATGCCCATCTTTGGGTCAGGCGGATATTGTCTATATTAAAAATGAAGACAAACTGGTCGGCATCCTTCAAAGCTCCGCTTTTGCGGTGCAGACCCCCTATGGGAGAATCAGCGTTGAAGCAGAATTTTTAAAAAGTATCAGCTTTAAAGAGGGCTCCACCGGGCACTGGGTTGTCGAAACCATCAATAATGATCGATTCAGCGGAACACTGCTAAACGACAGTATTCAATTTTTACAGGATGACGGCAAGAAACGAAACATAAACAGCGACAAAATAAGGCGTATATGGCGGGAGCATAGCGGACCCAGTCACCGGGCAACAACCACCATTATCACCATGAAGAACAGCGACCGCTTTTCCGGAAAATTTTTAGGTGGCGCTCTCGAAATCCGGGCCAATTTTATCACCAAAAAAATTCAACCATATGATATCAATCGACTCGAATTTACGAATAAATATCAGGATGGCACCGAAATTTTGCTTGAAAATGGCGACCTGTTAACCGGTGTTTTAAAACAAAATCAATTCCGCTTGGCCCCGCATTCGGTTTCCGGGCTGACCGTCGCCAGATCCAGCGT
>JASFIG010000125.1:0-11197 GCA_050122795.1 Desulfobacterales bacterium | reverse complement strand
CTCGGGCTGACGCCCAGTTGCTGCACTGTCACCGGATTCTAAACCTGAAATCACGAAAATGGCTGTGGTGCATCCAAAGCCTTTCATATTTTCGTGATTTTTTATATAGTTGCACCCGGAACGGCAAATGGAACCCGAAAATGCGGATTGCAACCGCTGGGTCTCCAATAGCTGAAACCGGCATCTAAAGACATCAAACAGGCATGCTGAATTTAGAAAAAGACAACATACTGCTTTCGCGCTTTCGCCTGCGCGAGAAGATCGGCCAGGGTGGCATGGGACAGGTCTGGCTGGTCTGGGACCAAGAGCTTGAAATCCAAATTGCCGCCAAGATTTTAAATCCACAGCTGATGTCAGACCCGCATCGCGTCCAACTTTTGAAAAATGAGTGCCGCAACACCCGCCGCCTGGCGCACCCCAACATCGTACGCGTTTTTGATTTCCATCGATCCGAGGATCTGGTGTTCATATCCATGGAATATGTGGACGGCCAGAATCTGAACGATTACCGCCGGCAACAAGAAGCGATCGGCACCTTACAGATCATCAGGCTGATAAAGCCGGTCATCAACGCTCTTGGTTATGCACATGAAATGGGGCTGGTGCATCGCGATATCAAAGCCGGCAACATTCTGATCGATCAACAGCAGGCACCCCGATTGACCGACTTTGGCATTGCCGGCGTTTTCAAATCAGGTCCGCAGGCGTTGGAGATCACCTCCGGTGGTTCGCTGTTTTGCATGAGTCCGCAACAATTGGAAAATCACCGGCCGACTCCGTCTGACGACATGTATGCCCTCGGCGTGCTGCTATATCAAATGATCACCGGCTATCCGCCGTTTTATCCGGATATCACCCGTGATCGAATTCGACACGAGCCCCCCGTTCCCGTGAACCAGCGACTCGGTCAGCTGGCAGCTGAAGCGCTCATCCCCGATTCGATGGAAACCCTGATTGCCAGTATGCTGGCCAAAGCACCGGCCGGTCGCCCGGGCAGTATGCAAGAGATTGAAGCCTTTTTTGATCGCATGCTGCAGGCAGGCAACGAACCGACGCTGCCACCGCACAGCCCGGCGACAGAAGTCATCAAAAAGCCGCCAGCCTCAGACCAAACCGAAATGATTGCCCCGGTCAGCGTAACCCCGTCAAAGAAGCGCAAGAGATTGCCACTGAATCGGCACAGCAACCTGATAAAGGGGGTAACCCTGCTGGCTGCTTTTATTATTCTGCTGGGCGGCGGTTTATGGTTGTTTCGATATCTGGCCAGCCAAAACAGCAAACCAGGCGTGATAACTCCCCCGGTCAGCAAACAAAATCAATCGGCGCCGGAAAAGCCCGCCGCTGCAAGCGAGCGTACACCACCGACACCGTCGGATCCAACCCGGCTGGCCGCTGAAAAAATGGAAGCGGAGAAAAAGCTGTCTGAATTTATGCAGCTGAAACAGGTATTGGAAGCCAAAGGCGTTTCAAAATGGGGAGCTGAGACCTATGACGCCATGTCGCAACTGGCGGATGAAGCCGACCGGCTATTCATTGAAAAACAGTTCGCTTCGGCAACGGACAGATACACGGCCGCCGTGGCCAAGGCGCAGGAATTGGTCGACCAGATCGAGCCGGTTCTCAAGCGACTGCTCGCTGAAGGCCAGGCCGCAATCGAGGATGGCAACGGCCCGCTGGCTGAAGAAAAATTTTCGATCGCCCTGCTCATCGACCCGGACAACCCAGATACCCGCGACAGCCTGCAGCGGGCCAAAAACACGGAGGCCGTCAAACGGTTGCTCGCATCGGGAAACCACCATGAAACCGAGGGTAATCTGACGGCCGCTCACAGCGATTACCAGGAAGCCATGCGTCTGGACCCGGCTTCAAATGAAGCCCGGCAGGCCCTGGCACGGGTTGATGGCCAGCTTCGTGATCAACAGTACCGGCAGCTGATGTCGGATGGTTTGACCGCGATTCACAATCAAAAATATCAGCTGGCCCGGACAAAATTACGCCAGGCAAAAGTGTTGCGGCCGGAATCACGCGAAGTCAACGATGCCCTGGCCCAGGTGGATCAGTCCATTCGCCTGTCACAAATTGAAACCTATCGCCGGCAGGCTGTTGCTTCAGAGCAATCTGAAAACTGGCAGCAGGCGCTGAACGCCTACCAGCAGGTCCTGGAAGTTGATTCTGCCTTACAGTTTGCGGTGCAGGGCAAACAGCGTGCCTTAAAGCACATCCGTATCGATAAACGGATTCTTTTTTTTCTGAAACAGCCGGCTGTGCTGGAGTCTGACCGTCAGCTTGAAAACGCCCTCGAGCTGATGGCCGAAATTCAAGCACTGGATTCCACCGGCCCGCGACTCCAGAAACAGTACAAACAGCTGACCCGCATCGTAACCGCAGCCCAAACTCCGGTGAAAGTCATCCTTGAATCCGATACCTTCACGGACATAGCCATTTACAAAGTTGGCAAACTCGGTCGTTTTGCGAGCCGCGAGCTGAATCTGCGACCCGGCTCCTATACAGTTGTGGGCACCCGTGACGGATACCAGGATGTTCGCAAACAAATCATCGTCAAGCCCGAGCAAGGTCCCATGCGTGTCACCGTTCGATGCGAGGTTAAAATTTGATGAGCGCCTATAAAATACTGGACCCTGACGGCGAACGGACGGTCGCTGTGAGCGCCTTTCCGATCGTCATCGGCACCGGAGCGACCGCCGCCATCAAAATAACAGGTCTAAAAGCCGATGCGGAAGCGGCTTATATCGGCCTGTCGCAGCAGCGGCCGTTTGTGCAGGCCGGCCAAACGGACGCATCCGTGCGCTACAACGGGCAGGAATTGACGCGTAGCGAATGGCTCATGCATGGCGACCGGCTTGAAATCGGCAGCTGTCAGATTAACTTTGAAGCCCGCGGCGAAGTTTTTATCATTCAGGTCGTAGCGCAAGAATCCGAGGCGGCAACCGCAGCCTCAGCGACCCCCCCAAGTCCGGCGCAGCCCTTGAAAATTGACCCGGTCGCTTTTCGGACAGATCGCAAAAAACGGGGGGCCGGTGCCCTTTTTCGTCATCGCAGATGGCTCGGTCTGGCAGTCGGTCTGGCTTTTGTTTTACTTTGTGCGGCTGCCTGGTTTGTCTTTACGGCCCGCCAGATTACTATTCACATCGAGCCCCGGGCGGACGACGTTTCCATCGGCGGCAGTTTGATCGCCCCTCGCTTCGGCGGGCATTTTTTACTACGGCCCGGTACGTACACCCTGCACGCAACCAAAGAGTGCTATGTTGCGCTTGACCGGCCCTTTGAGGTGGGGGCGGAAAAAAACCAGACGCTGCGGTTTCAAATGGAAAGGCTTCCCGGACGCATATCCGTGCGGACCCATCCAGAAGGCCGGCCGGGCGTGCCGTTGACCGGTGCCCGACTGATAATTGACGGACAGGCGGTCGGCGTCACACCGATTTCAAACCTGGAAGTCAAGGCGGGCCCGAGGGTTTTTGACATACAGGCCGAAAATTACCAGGATATCAAAACCGAAGCACAAATTATCGGCTGCCCGGAAGCGCAATCATTCGAGTTTGCCCTGATCCCCGGCTGGTCGGATGTGTTCATCAGCTCGGTTCCGGAAGGCGCCACCGTATCGGTAGACGGCAAAGCGGCCGGTAAAACGCCTGTAACGGTTGAGTTGCCCGAAGGCCAATACACGCTGCAAATAAGCGCCGCCGGATTCAAGCCCTGGCAAACCCGGCTGGCGGTTGAGCCGAATCAACCGCAATCCATAACAGATGTCCGGCTACAACCAGCCGACGGGACATTGGCTCTGCAGACCACCCCATCGGGCGCCAATGTGACCATCGACCAAAAATTTGTCGGTAAGACACCGTTGAAGGTCCCCCTGCAGGCCGACATCCGGCATGAGATTCAAATCTCCAAAGCCGGCTATGAAAACGCGGCCCAAACGGTTCAGGTGGCAACCGGTAAATTGAAAACCGTCACCGTCAAGTTGAACCCCGTAATGGGTGTCATCCAATTCGAGGTTGAGCCGGCCGATGCCCGCTTGATTGTAGACGGCAAAAGCCACGGAACCGTACCAACCCAATTAAACTTACTGGCCGTCGGGCATCAGCTGGAGATCCAAAAACCGGGATACGAGCCGTATCGCACCCGGATCACCCCGCGACCCGGATTCCCGCAAATTATTAAAGTCTCCCTGAAACGAAGCCAATCAGTCCCTGCCGAACCGGTCGGCGTAATCACAGCCAAAAACGGCTACAAACTGAAGCTGATCCGCCCACAGACTTTCACCATGGGATCATCGCGCCGCGAACAGGGCCGGCGCACCAACGAAACCCTGCGCAAGGTAAACCTGCAACGACCGTTTTATATGGGCCTGAAGGAAGTGACCAATGAAGAGTTTGAAAAATTTTTGGCCAGCCACAATTCCGGAACTTTCAACGGACAACCATTATCTCAGAAAAATCATCCGGTCGTTCAGATAACATGGCAGCAGGCGGCCGCATTCTGCAACTGGTTGAGCGCTCAAGAATCCCTGCCGCCGGCTTATGTCGATAAAGGTGGACGCCTTGTTGCCGCTGACCCCATCGGCACCGGTTACCGTCTGCCCACCGAAGCGGAATGGGAATATTGCGCTCGATTTACAAGCAAATCCACCGACCTAAAATATCCATGGGGATATCAGTTTCCGCCGACGACGCCATCAGGCAACTATGGCGACAAATCCGCCCAAAAGCTGTTGCCGGCCGTTATCGAAAACTACAATGACGGTTTCCCGGGTACGGCACCATCCGCAACATTTAAGGCCAACGGTCTGGGATTGTTTGATCTGGGCGGCAATGTATCCGAATGGTGCCATGACTTTTACACAATTTATTCCTATAATAGCCGTAAGACCGATATCGATCCGACCGGCCCCTCGCAGGGAAATCATCATACGGTCAGGGGCGCAAGCTGGAAACATGCCAGTATGAGCAAATTGAGGCTGGCGTATCGGGATTACAGTAACAGCAAACATCCGGATCTCGGTTTTCGAATTGCCCGGTACGCCAACTAAGATAAAACGGTATTTCATCGAAATTCGCAGACAGGATCATGATCATGAAAACAGTGGAAGGTTTCAAAAAGCAGGCAATAATCACTGCTGTATTACTGGGTTTTGTATTTGTCGCGTTATCGGACGGCTGGTCGATACCATCCAATCTCGATACGCTAACGATTGCGCAGGCTGAGACACAGACAAATAGCAACGATGCAAAGGCACCGTCGCCTGCAGGCACAGAAACTAAATCGAAACCTGATGAAGAGAAAGAGTCAACCGGTACCAAAGAAAGGCCGTTAAAAGATTTCCAACCCTCGGAAAAAATTGAAGCAGAGCAGGCAGTTGACTTTCCATACGACATATAGTTTTCAAACATAAATAGACAATATCCTTAACTTTAGGTATTTTAGATCACTTCAGTCATTTTAGGCACTTGTTCCTATAGGCACCACTGTACATTTCGGTATAGAAAAACCGAAGATTTGAGGTCCTAATGAAAAAAACATTTCCGTTTTCGTTTGAATTCCTTTACCAGGTGTTTTCTTTGATTGTCATCGTCATTATCGTGCACGCGATTTATGTGGCGGTGATACGGCCCAGAGCCGATGCCATTTTGGCCCAACAGGCTATCGCAATGGCCGAAGACAAATCACAGGTGATGGAACGCTCGGTGTTCATCCTTATCCGTGATTATGAACAGGAAACCTGTTTTATTCTGATGTTCTGGGCGATGGCCATTATGGGATACAAGGCTTTAAAAACGTCCCGCCAGCGGGCATTGCTGCAAATGGACCTGATTCCGGTAGCAGAAGGTGTGCGCATTTTGCCGGAGGACACCCGGGATGTATCCCGGCAGATTCAGGCGCTGCCCGCTCAGCAGCGTGACGCTCTGGTACCCAGGGCATTGCTGGCCGGACTGCAACGATTCAGCACCACTCGCAATATTCAGGATGTGGCCAGCGCCACCCGTGCGTATTGCGATTCGGAAGCCGAGCGCCTGGAATCCGAATTGTCCATGATTCGCTATATTGCCTGGGCCATCCCGTCTGTCGGATTTATTGGCACTGTACGGGGTATCGGCGACGCACTGGGCCAGGCGCACAAAGCCATCGAAGGCGATATTTTTGATGTGACGCGCAGCCTGGGCGTGGCTTTTAATTCAACCCTGATTGCGCTGCTCATCAGTATCGGTCTGATGTTTTTGCTTCATCAATTGCAGCAAATGCAGGAGCACTATGTTCTGGATGCCGAAACCTATTGTGACCAGAACCTGATCAGTCATCTGTATGTCAAGTAATGGCCGTTGTGACTGCCGGGTTCAAGGGTTCGAAGGTTCAGGGTCCCCGGTTGTGATCATTGGCTGCTGGCGGCTGGTTACTGGCTCCTGGCAACCAATCGAAAACTTCTGACCGGCAGCCAGCCTGCGACGAGCTCAGTCGAGACGAAGCAAGAAGCCAGTAGCCAGCGCACCAAACCTTGAAACTTGTGAACCTTAGAAAAGAAAGTAGCCCTTATGAGCGTGCTAGGCATAGAACTGAGCGATGCCGGCATTCTGGTTGCCGGCGGTGATCCACCCGGGCTGTTGAAAGTCGACGGCGACAGCGTGGAGAGCCCCGGATTTGCGCTACCCGAAAAGAAAAGATTGGCAGTTGGCGCAGCCGCTGAAAGAAAAGCACATCTTTATCCACGGCAGATCCTCAATCAATTCTGGGACCAGTTAAACACCGAGCCATTGGAACAGCTCAACCCGTTTGCACACAATCATGCCGAAATCGCCTATGAGCACTTTGCCACTATCTGGCAGCGCATCCAGCAGCTCGCAGCCGAAACGGTTATCGCGGTGCCGGGTTTTTATACGCGCGTGCATTTAGGATTGATATTGGGCATCACGAATGAATTGGGCATCCGCGTAAAAGGATTTACCCCTCTTGCCATAGCGGCAGTGCCGGATGAGATGCCGCAGGGGTTATGGCTGCACCTGGATTTGCATTTGCACCGCTTTGAAATCACCCATCTGCAGCGCACAGACCAGTTAGACCGCGAAGAATCCATTTCTGCGCAAGGCAGTGGTTTGAGCACATTATATCGAAAATGGGTAGATGCCATCGCCGAAGAATTTGTACGCCACACCCGGTTTGATCCATTGCATCAGGCCGCCACGGAGCAGGAGCTGTACGATCGATTGCCCGGTGTTCTGGCACAGCTCGAACAAAATTCAAGTGTCCATTTTGAAATGACGGGTGGCTCCAAAGTGTATCGTGTTACGCTGACAAGGGACCAATTTGGCAACGTGGCCCAGCCCGTCATGCAAGAAATCCGACGGCTAATTGCAGATTTTTGCAATCGTTATGACCCGAGCGCCTCCGGATGTGTGCTGCTGCTCACAGATCGCATTGCCCGCCTGCCGGGCGTCAAAGATATGCTGGGTGGAATTGAAAATTGTAAAACTATTGCGCTGCCGACCGGAGCCGGTGCCCTGGGGGCATTACGCTTTTACGACACGCTGAGTCAACAACAAGACGACCGCAGCGCTCCGTTTATGACCCGCCGGCCGTTGCCGGTTGAACAGACCCCTGCGGTCGAAGCGAGACATCAAGCGCCACCCGCAAAACAGCGACCAACCCATATTTTGTACCGTGATCTGGCCTACCCGATCGGGGAAACCCCTTTAATCATCGGTCTTGCAGGCGTTAAGGCCGCATCCGGTATTCAGATCAGGGGCCAGGTTGCCGGTGTTTCCCGCAAGCACTGTTCGGTGCAACTGCGCGGTAGTAAAGTTGTTTTGGATGATCACAGCACCTACGGCACGTACGTAAACGAAGAACCGGTAACCGGAACAGCAGTGCTTGAACTCGGCCAGGTTATTCGCGTCGGCACTCCAGGTGAAAAATTAAGACTGATCGCATGTCTGGATAGAGCATCCCATGAAACGTAGAGCCGTCAACGTATTTAATTTATCGTTTCTGGATATCATTACCTGCGGGTTGGGGGCCGTCATCCTTTTGTTCGTCCTGGTGAATGCCAAAAGTGCAGCACAACGGGATTCGATTACATCGGATTTTCGTGCCGAAGCTGAGCGGGTAGAGCAGGAGGTGCTTGAAGCCAAAAAGGATCTGGTTCTGGCCCGTAATTCACTGGAGCAGACGCAGGCACAACTGGTGCGCACCGAAGGCCTCTCCCGCCAGATCATTGAAATACTGGAGCAAAAAAAAATCGAGCTGTCCGACCGGCAGGAAGACACCCTGGCAACTCAAACGCATGTCAATAAATTAAAAGCGGATTTGAAATCAATTGAAGAAGAGCTCAAACGCCTGCGCGCCGGGGCTAAAACCCAGGACGATCAGGGCACCCGTTTGCGAAAATTTCCGGGACAGGGCGATCGGCAATATTTAACGGATCTGAAGATGGGCGGGCGGCGGATCTTTATCCTGGTGGATGCCTCCGCCAGCATGCTGGACGAAACGGTGGTCGGCATCATCCGCCGACGCAATCTGAGCACCCGGGAAAAACTGAGATCCGCCAAATGGCGCCAGGCGGTCGCAACGGTCAACTGGCTGACCACGCAGCTACCGCAAACAAGCCAGTTCCAGATATATGCATTTAATGAGAATGCCCGCCCGTTGCTCGAGGGCACCGCGGGAACCTGGTTGGACGCCGGCAACGTCGACCAGCTCAACCAGGCTGCCAACGGGATCCGCAACATTGTTCCGGAGAAGGGCACGAGTCTTTTAAACGCCATCACGGCCCTGCGCAAGATGAAGCCTGCCCCGGATAACATTTTTTTGCTGACCGACGGCCTGCCAACAATGGGATCGAGCAAACCCTGGCGCAAACGGGTGTCCAGTGACAAGCGGCTGAGCCTGTTTAATGCCGCCATCAAGGAATTTCCAGAAGCGCCGGTAAACATCATTTTATATCCGATGGAAGGCGACCCCCTGGCGGCGGATGCATACTGGCGCCTGGCAAAACGCACACGGGGATCGTTTTTTTCGCCTTCAAAGGATTGGCCGTAATGACGGCTCAAGGACCGATAAAAAAAGCTGGCATTCACCGTGTGCCGTGAGCCGGTCGCCGTGCGCCGGAAAGCAAATGGCTTCAAATAGCGGGCGCTGTTAAAATTATGAAGAAAAAACGTAGAGACATACAGATTTTTAGCCTGTCTTTTCTGGATTGCATTTGCTGCGGATTCGGTGCGGTCATCCTATTGTTTGTGTTATCTAAATTTGCCGAGCCGCTGATCATTGAGGAGGTCAAAGAGGATCTGGAGGCCAAAATTGTGCGTTTGGAAGAGGAATTGGTGGAAATTCGGGGCGAAACAGCCATACTGAACCGTGATTTGACGGCCAAAAAGGAGCAGCTGTCAGAAGAAAAGATCCGGCTGGCACGTCTGCAGGGTGATCTTTCCAAAATTAAAGGCCAGTATGCCGCATCAAAAGATACGGCCCAGGTCCAAAATATTATCGAGGGTCAACTGGCGCGCGCCATGCAGGAATTAACCGCAGAGATGCGGCGCCTCCTTCAGCAGCAACCGCGTAAAATCGAGAGCTCCATCGGCGGTATACCCGTGGACAGCGAGTATATTATATTTATTATTGACACCTCCGGCAGTATGCAGCGCAATGCCTGGTCCCTGGTGCAACGAAAACTAAGGGAAACCTTGAATGTATACCCGAAAGTCAAAGGCATTCAGATCATGAATGATATGGGTGAATATATGTTTTCGCAATACCGGGGCAAGTGGATTCCCGACACGCCGGCCCGGCGGCGGGCCATCATTTCACGGCTCAGCTCATGGCAGGCCTTCAGCAATTCCAGCCCGGTGGAAGGTATCACGGCGGCCATTCGAACCTTTTATTCAACCGATAAAAAAATCAGCCTGTATGTTTTCGGCGATGAATTCAGTGGACCCCGGATTCAACCGGTTGTCGACGCTGTGGATCGCATCAATAAACGCACCAAGGACGGCTCCCGGCGTGTTCGGATTCATGCCGTCGGATTTCCGGTGGTCATGGGAAAAACGCTGATGCGCGGCAATACAGGGGAACGCTTTGCGACGCTGATGCGCATTTTGTGCCATAGAAACGGCGGCACCTTTGTGGGGTTGAACAGTACGAGATAATAAATTACTTTTATAGTTGGAATAACGCTTAATTACCTTTGAAATCGTGCTCGTACTCGTTCTCGTCCTCGCCCTCGATATCAATGTAAATACCGAGTACGAGAACGACGACGAGGACGAGTAATAGCAGCTTAATTCATGAAACGAACCTGCCCGACATGCAACCAGCAGTTACCCAAAGTCGAAACGATCCAATATCGTTTTTGCCCCCATTGCGGGGCTGAAATTGACGCCGGACCCCGGCCACTCGACGAGGCCTTTTTGACCGTACCCCCGGATTCGCCGCTAGCACCGGCAGACGCTGGACCGGAAGATCCCGGACCCGCCCCTGAGAAAACGAAACCCGTGTCCGAACCGTTTGATGATCAAACCATCGCTCCGCAGCTCGTCAGCGTTGAAAAACGACCGCAAATCAGACCACCGGCTGAACCGCCACCGCCCGGTTTCTTCCGAACACCGCCTTCAGCGCCTGAACCGCCGCCACCCAAAACCAAAAAACAGCGGATTAAAAAAGCCCACCCACCGCCAGCGAAGCCCCCCAAAAAAACGGCGACAAAAAACCATCAAAAGGTCATTATCGCTGTTTTGATTGCACTGGCTGTGGTAATTTTATTACTGGGCGGGCTGTTTACCTTCTAAAAAACCCGGCTTAAGTAGCCGGGTTTTTTTAGGTTTCAGCAACGGTATGATTTTGAATGAAACGGTCCAATTTCATGCGCTGTTCTGGTGTCAATTTACCAAACTCCAAGCCGATTTGGCGCATTTTGACACTGCTGAAACTAAATTCACTTTTAATTTCAAAATCAGAAATTGTTTTAAACGGTACCTTGTCCAGATAAAGACCCTGACGTCCCAGAATGATCTTTAGCTCTTTGGCATTTTCAAGTTTTTCATTGCTGTCAATATACCGAAACGAGAGGCCCCGGATACTGATATCTTTAATTTGGCCCAACCTGCTTTCCTGATCAACCAGTGCTGCAAATGCACCTTCCACAGCTTTAAACCGTTTTTGCTGTCGCCGCTCCGCTGAAAACTTGACCTCT
>JASFIG010000124.1:0-11272 GCA_050122795.1 Desulfobacterales bacterium | reverse complement strand
TGTACAATTTGCCCCTGATTCAAAAAATCTGGTCCGATTTTCTACCCCTTTTGATTGAACGCAAAAAAGAGCTTCCGGACCAGAAATTTGGGGGATTCACCTATGACTTTTTGGAAGACAATTTGTCACAGCTGATTGCAGACATGGATATGGCCGCCAATCGGGTGGCCAAGATCGTTTCTGATCTGAAAAATTTTTCAAAGCAATCCAATGTTGCTGAAAAGACCCGCCTGCAGGTCAACATGGCAGTAAAGAATGCCCTGCGCCTGGCTCAGACCACCCTGCGAAATTCCGGTGTCAAGATTGAGCTGGAACTGGATGAAGACATACCGGAAATTGAAGGAAACCTGCAGAGTATCGAGCAAATCATTTTAAATATTTGTATCAACGCCATTCAGGCGATCGATCATGACAATGGCATCATCCGGATTCGGACCGGATTTGAAATCAAAAACGGGCGCATCCTGATTGCCATCAGTGATAATGGCAAGGGCATTTCAGCGGAAATTGTCGATACGTTATTTTTGCCCTTTGTGACCGATAAACAGGCCCAGGGTGGGACCGGCCTGGGCCTCTCGGTGACTTATGGGCTGGTACAGGCGCATGGCGGCGACATTACGTTTGATACCCAAAAGGGCCAAGGCACTACATTTACGATTACGCTACCGACTGTCTTAAAAGGCGAATCGGCTAAAATCCTGATTGTTGATGATGACCAAACGATACGGGCCATGCTGACTGAAGCATTGACCCTCAATCAAAGCCGGTCATTTTTAATTGAAGAAGCCTCCAATGGAATTGAAGCGTCCATCAAGCTGGGCACCTATCGTCCGGATCTTTTGATTCTGGACATCTTTATGCCGGAAATGGACGGGCTTGAGGTTTGCCGGATTATCAAGAACGAACCCGAGCTATCCAATATGAAGGTCCTTATTTCAACCGGCTACCCGGAGCACACCAAACTGGATTTCATCGCCAAGCTCGGTTTTGACAACGTTATCTACAAACCCTTTGATCTGGCGGAATTCGTCAAACGAGTTGAAATGATTTTGACGACTGACTGACCTCTTTTGTGTGTCCAGCGGCGGGTGCCCGCCAAGACACAGCAGGGCGCTGTATGTTCGCGTTTCAAGCAGTTTTCTGCATGATGTGAATATCGCGTTTGGGGTAGGGGATTTCAATTCCCTTGGCATCAAAGGATTCTTTGACCGCATCGGTAATATGCGAAATGGTGTTCATTCGCTGGCGGGCATCTTTAATCCAGACCCGCAATTGCAGGTCCACGGAAGATTCCCCGAAGTTTCGCACGACCACCTTGGGTGCGGGTTCGTCTGCAACCCACTCGGTTGCTTTTGCTACTTGCAAAATAAGCTCTTTGGCCTTTGGCAAATCCGCATCATAAGCAATTCCGATATTGATGCGCACCCGGATTTTTTCGGAGATGTGGGTGTAATTGATAATATCCCGCAACATAATTTCATTGTTGGGAATGATGATGATGATGTTATCGGTGGTCTTGATCTTGGTGGCCCGTAAACCGATATCGATCACATCACCCCAGGTGGCACTGCCGACCGGCGCACGCCAGACTTCGATGCGATCTCCCACCTCAAAGGGTCGGTCGATGATCAGCAAAATGCCGGCGATCAGATTTGAGAGTGTATCCTTAGCCGCAAACCCGACGGCCACACCGGCCACACCGGCACCGGCAATAAAGGGCATAACATTAACCCCCAGCATGTCGAGGGCAATGATGATCGCCACTGTGTAAACGATAAAATCTGAAAACCGGATCAGCAAATCAAAGACGATGTCATCAATTTTGCTTTCGGTTTTTTGGGCCACCCGGGACTGCAGATAGCGAATCGTGACAATCAGGAAATTTTTGACTGGACCGGCAAACAGAATGATAAAAAAGGCATAAAAAAGTTTGCCGCCGAAGGGAAAATTGAATAATTGGATCAGGTATGTTCCCGTGAACAGGATCAGCGCATAGAGCAGCGCTTTGTGAAAAATTTTAAAGAGCGCTTCCTGAATGTCAATCAGGTTTATTTTTTTCATGCGCCTTTCAATAAACGATAAAACCATCCTTAGAATAAACCACACAAGGATAAAAGCAAGCACCGTCAGAGTCACTTTAAATGCCATTTTGAGATAGGGGGCTTCTAATCCGATGGTGGTTTCAAGCTTTGCAAATAAGGTGTTTAGTTGCTCCATAACTTACCTCGATTGATCGATCGTATTGATACCGCTTTGGGCGGAAAACCTTCGTCTGTTCAGAAAAGGTCAGCCTGATGGATCTTAAGCAGGGAAACGTTGCTGCAGACTCAAACATCTGGAAGTAGGGCGCCTGCCCGCAGCAGGTTTATCTCTTGGGCGGTCTTTGTAAAATTGATTTTGTCAGTCAAGTTTCATTCGAGAAAAAGCTGGCCTTGAAGAATTCGCGGTTGAGCCGCGCAATATTGACGATGGACAGCTCCTTGGGGCATGCATTTTCACATTCACGGTGATTGGAACAGTTTCCAAATCCGCAGGCATCCATGGTTTTGACCATCCGCAGGGCCCGCCGCGCAGCTTCCGGCTTCCCCTGGGGCAGCAAGGCCAGCTGCGAGACTTTGCCGCTGACAAAAAGCATGGCCGAAGCGCTGGGACAGGCGGCAACACAGGCGCCGCATCCGATACAGGCGGCGGCATCCATCGCCTTCTCGGCAATTTCCTGAGCGATGGGAAGCGCATTGCCGTCCGGCGCGCCGCCGGTGTTGGCTGATATATACCCGCCGGCTGCCATGATTTTATCAAGCGCGCCGCGGTCGACCACCAGATCTTTAACGACTTTGTACGCCCGGGCACGAAAGGGTTCCACCACGATTGTGTCTCCCTCTGAAAATTGTCGCATGTGAAGCTGGCATAAGGTGGTCGCTTTTTGCGGGCCATGGGCGCGGCCGTCTACAACGGCGCCGCAGGTGCCGCAGATGCCTTCGCGGCAATCATTGTCAAATGCTATTGGATCCTTGCCCTCTATCGTCAGCTGTTCATTGACAGAATCGAGCATCTCGATAAAAGACATATGCACGGATATGTTTTTGGCGGCGATGGTTTCAAAATGTCCTTTTTTTTGATTTTGTTGCTGACGCCAGACCTTCAGGGTTAAATTTATTGTTTCGGGCAGTTTTTTCACTTATAACTCCTTTGGCTCAACTCCACATTTTCAAACACCAGGGGCTCTTTGTGCAATTTAGGTTTCTGGTTGCTACCGGTATATTCCCAGATCGAAACATGCGAAAACTTCTCATCATCGCGTTTGGCTTCGCCTTCTTCGGTTTGCGATTCTTCACGAAAATGGCCACCGCATGATTCGGCGCGATTCAAGGCGTCGTGAATCATAATTTCGGCAAATTCAAGACTGTCTGCCAGGCGACCGGCTTTTTCAAGGCTTTTGTTATAATCTTTGTCCAGGCCGGGCAAAAGCAGATTATCCCAGAATTCGGCGCGCAGCTCTTGAATCAGGGTCAGGGCCCTGGTCAATCCCTGCTCATCACGGGACATGCCGCAATAATCCCACATGAGCTTACCCAGTTCCCGGGAGAAGCTGTCGACGGTGCGCTTGCCGTTGATGGACATCAGCCGGTTGACACTCTCTCGGGCCGCGTGGGTGCTGTCTTTGAATGCCGCATCATCGCTGCTTACCGGCGAAAGCGTTGTACCGGCGAAGTAGCCGCCGATCGTGTAGGGAATAATAAAATAACCGTCGGCCAATCCTTGCATCAGGGCGCTGGCCCCTAAACGGTTGGCACCGTGGTCTGAAAAATTGGCTTCACCCAGAACAAATAAGCCGGGAACGGTACTCATCAGATTGTAATCGACCCACGAACCGCCCATGGTGTAATGCGATGCCGGGTATATCATCATCGGTTTTTCATAGGGCGAGTCGTCGGTGATCAGCTCATACATATCAAAAAGGTTGCCGTATTTTTTGGCAATGGTCTCTCGGCCATCCCGATGGATGGCATCGGCAAAATCCAGATACACTGCACAACGTGTCAGGCCAACCCCTTTGCCGGAGTCGCACTGGGCCTTGGCCGCCCGCGAAGCCACATCGCGGGGCACCAGATTGCCAAAGCTGGGATATTTTCGTTCCAGATAATAATCGCGATCTTCTTCGGGAATATCCTGGGGGTCTCTGATATCACCGGGATTTTGCGGCACCCAGACGCGACCGTCGTTGCGCAGACTTTCGCTCATCAGGGTCAGTTTGGACTGATGTTCACCGGTGTGCGGTATACAGGTGGGATGAATCTGGGTGAAACAGGGATTGGCGAACATGGCCCCTTTGCGATAAGCGCGAAAGGTGGCGCCCACATTGGAAGATTCGGCATTGGTGGACAGATAATATACATTTCCGTAGCCACCCGTACACAGCACCACCGCATCGGCGGCATAGCTTTCCAGTTCACCATTAATCAAATTCCGGGCGACAATGCCGCGGGCCTGTCCGTTTATCAGCACCAGATCCATCAGTTCACGTCGCGGCATCAAGGTAACCATCCCGGCACCGACCTGGCGCATCAAAGCGCTGTAAGCGCCCAGCAGTAACTGTTGGCCGGTTTGCCCGCGCGCATAAAACGTCCGAGAAACCTGGGAGCCGCCGAAAGAGCGGTTGGCGAGCAAGCCACCGTAGTCTCTGGCAAACGGAACGCCCTGGGCAACGCATTGATCAATTATATTGTTGCTCAGCTGGGCAAGGCGATAGACATTGGCTTCGCGCGAGCGGTAATCGCCGCCCTTTATGGTATCATAAAACAGGCGCCAGATGCTGTCGCCTTCATTGGTGTAATTTTTGGCGGCGTTGATTCCCCCCTGGGCCGCAATACTGTGTGCCCGCCGCGGGGAATCCTGAATGCAGAACGTTTTGACATGATAGCCCAGCTCCGCAAGGCTGGCAGAAGCCGACGCACCGGCCAGACCTGTACCGACCACGATGATTTCAAATTTACGCTTGTTGGCCGGGTTGACCAACTTGAGTTCAAAGCGGTGACGGTCCCATTTCTCGGTCAGCGGACCTGCCGGTATGTGCGCATCAAATTGCATTTTGCTTTTCCCCTCTACAAGATGTTATCTGTTATTCATTATTTGTCATTAGATGATTATGACGACAAAATAACGATCTAAGGCTTTAAAATTCTTTAATAACCAATAATCAGTAACTAATAACCCGTCACGATTAACGCATAACGTTCAATGGAGCGTTTCTTGCTGAATTGACTTACAGCCCCAAAGTCCAGATGTAAACGGGCAGCAGGCCAAATCCGAAACCGATAATCAATCCGACAATGACACTGAGCACCATGAGGGCCGGCATGTATTTGGGATGGTTGGCCCCGAGCGTTTGACATGCGCTCCAGAAGCCATGGCGGACATGCAGGGCGACAATAATCATCACAACAACATAAATGATCATATAGACCGGGTTGGCAAAGGCGGCGCGCACAATTTCAAATATCGTTCGATCACTTTTGTCCACGAAACTGAAATTAATCAAATGAAAAACAACAAAACCCAGAATGATAAACCCTGTGTAAGGCATCGTCAGCGAGCTGAAGGTACGCCCGCCGGCGGCCTCGTCTTTTTCGTAAGGCACAGATCTTGCTTTGAGGTTCTGAATGAAAAGGGTGATGCCGGTGATCACGTGAATCAAGGCCAGCACCAGCAGACCCAATTCGAAAACCGTGAGAATCGGACCCATTGAGTGAAGTTTTTCAGCGTACGCGTTGAAGGCCGCACCCCCCGCGTAGAGGGTCAGGTTACCGGCCAGATGGGCGGCCAGAAAACCGATGAAACTCAGACCGGTAACGGCCATCAAAAGCTTTTTGCCAATAGACGAGCTAAAGGTTTGAATCAGCCAGCTCAATTTAACCTCCAATGTATACAATCAGGAACATAAGTGTATACTTTTACACACAAAATTAAGAGTGCAAAAAAATATTTTTTAATCGTTCTTTGTATCGCTGTCAACAACATAATTGAGCCACCAATCATCGCGATGGGTTTCCATAATGGCGCGGGTGAGTTCTTTGGCAATTTTTGTCTGAATGCGGCCGAGCACATGCGGCAGCCATGTATCCGGGGACGTGTATCCGATATCCGACAGGTATTTTAGCTCGAGAATGAGCGCTATTTGATCAGCATCGTGGGCCAAGCGGGCTTCCACCGAGCTGTTCTGATTGAACTCCTGAATCAGATCGGTCATAGCAGAACCAAACGGAAGGCCGCTGGTCGTGTCTTCAAGGGCTTTGGCTTCGTCGGCCTTAACGTAAACCTTATGCACCGAATTCAAATCGCCCGTCCGGGCTTCAGCCAGATCATGGACCAGGCACATACTGATCAATTTAAGGGCATCGACCTCAGGCTGCAGCTGTGCCAGCACATAAGCAATAAAGGTTGTACTGAAGGTATGTTCTGCGACGGATTCTTTGCCGGGCCCCAGGAAGTGAAATCCCGATCGAGGAATTTCTTTGAGCATTTTGGCTTCAAACAGCAGATTGGCAATATTTTTCATGGTGGCTCCCCAATCGTCATATTCTGTCAAGCAACTATTGATACCGATTGCTTTCAAGATTCAGGTTGCAGCGGTCGGCCATCGGGTTCAGGGTTCACGGTTCAATGGTTCATTATCCGGCTGCTGGTCCCTCGCTGCTGGCAACTGGCGGTCATTAATTGATCAATGGGTCCTGGCCAGCGGCTTGAAGCGAGTAGCCAGTGGCCGAAAAAATGAAATGCTAAACCCTGAACCTTGGAACCTCGGAACCTTGAACCTGGTGACTAACACCATATTGAGGGATGCATGCAAACGCAACCCTAAAATTGAAGGCGATGGCGGCATTCAAACCTGTTGACACTCTACCTATATTCATTATACTTTAGAGTGTTTACCCAGATAAAAACCATTTCAACAAATTGTTGCCTTATCAACCTGGCCGCTGCTGAATGCGTTTTGCCATCTATATTCTTAATTCCAACGGTGAAGGAGAAAACTGTTTATGGGTATAGCTCAGCTTGATATCGTCCATATGATCAGTAACGCGGGACCCATGGTTCAGTTTGTTATGCTGCTGCTGCTGTTTTTCTCAATTATGTCCTGGGCCATTATTTTGATAAAATATCGATACATCCGGAGGGCCTTCAAGGAATCGGCTGAGTTTACCGAATTTTTTTGGAAAAGCCGTGACCTGTCCAATGCGTTTGCCAAGGCAAAACAGCTGCCCGGCAGTCCCCAGGCACGAATTTTCCGCATCGGCTATGTCGAGCTCAAAAAAACGAGCCAAGCTGCGGTACCGAGTGCGCCTCCCGATCCGTCATCGAACAAACAGTCGGGGCAGCCGAACATGTCGATGGATGCCAGATTTACCGGCACTGACAACATCCAGCGGTCGCTGCGCAGAGCCATTACCACCGAAATGACACGCATGACCCAGATGGTGCCCTTTTTGGCCACCACCGGCAATACGGCACCCTTTATTGGCCTGTTTGGCACGGTCTGGGGAATTATGAATTCTTTTGTCGGTATCGGGCAGAAAGGTTCAGCCAATCTTGCGGTTGTGGCACCGGGCATCTCCGAGGCGCTGGTGGCCACCGCAGCTGGTCTGGCCGCGGCGATCCCCGCCGTCATCGCTTATAATTTTTTCATGAGCAAAATACGCGTGGTCGAATCTGAACTGGATAGCTTCTCTGCGGATTTATTGAATATTATCGAGCGCGATATTCTGCGGATAGAGAGGAGAAGGCCATGAAAGCCGGCGATAACAGCGGTCATCTGATGTCCGACATCAATGTCACGCCGTTTGTTGATGTCATGCTGGTGTTGCTGATTATTTTCATGGTGACCGCACCGATGATGATGCAGGGTATGGATGTCGCCCTGCCGGAAGCCACCGCCGAGCCGCTGGAATCCGAAAAGGAGCATTTGATCATTACCCTCAACACGCAAAATGAGGTCTTTATCAATGATTTTAAGGTTTCGGTCGAGGGCCTCGGGGAAAAACTGCAAAGCATATTGAAAGGGCGGGCCGAGCGCGAGGTGTTTCTCAAAGCTGATAAAACCATTACCTGGGGGATTGTGGCTCAGGTCATGGCGGAGATCAAAGGTGCCGGCGTCGAAAAATTAGGAATGGTCACTGAACCTGAAAAGTTCGATAAAGAAAGCAAAAGATCTACATCGAAATCGCCATGAAAAAGAACCGACACATTTACGCCGGACAATACCATTGGCGGCGGCCGGAGGCGCCATCGCTGGTCTTGCCCTTCGGCGTTTCATTTCTTTTCCATTTAGTCCTGATCGGCGGGTTGATTTTTATGCCCGAATTCGGATCGGGCCCGCGGTTTCGGTCCGGGGTGGTCAACGTCAGCCTTGTGTCGCTGCCCTCGGGCCCGCCGGCCGGCGGACCGGCGCCCGCGCCAGCAAAACCGGAACCGGTGGTGAAAAAGCCGCCTGAGAAACCTGCTGTTAAAATACCGGAGCCCAAGCCGGTTCCGGTTGTTAAAAAGCCGCGCGAAGCCGTATCGCTGGCACCCAAAAAGGCCAAGCCAAAAAAATCAATGAAGAAAAAAACCCTCGATCGATCAAAGATCATTGACTCGGCCATTGACCGCATTGAAAAAAAGGTAGAGAAAACCGAAACCGATTCAGTCGCTTCGGCGATTGAGGAACTTAAACGCAAGGTCGCTGCGTCTGAATCGCAAACGGGCGGTGGTTCGGTGGGCACGTCCCCCCGCGCCGGGACCGGTTCCGTCGGCCCAACCGGCGGTTCAGGTAGCGGCGGTGCACGCGTCCAGGAATCCATCTTAATTTATCAGGCCGAGATTCAGTACCAAATTCAGAAAAATTGGGCTTATTCACAACAACTCGCCGGAGAGAGCTCCGAACTGGAGGCTATTTTAGCAATTAAAGTTTTACGCAATGGAGAGATAGAGGACATTTGGTTTGACAAAAAATCCGGCAATGCGTACTTGGATGATTCGGCCTATAAAGCTTTGGTCAAATCAAATCCATTACCCCCGCTGCCAAACGACTATGTGCGTCCCTCTTATAAAATTGGTCTGAGATTTGGTCCGAAAGGGTTAAAGCAAGAATAAAACGGGTCTCGAATACGGACATCGATGATTGATGCGAAAAGGATTTATGATGAGAAGAATAAAACTTTACATCCTGATTATGAGCGTTATCTTACTGGGACCTGGCCAGGGTCTGGCCGAATATGATGTGATCGACATCACCAAACCGTTTTTACGCAAAATTCCGCTGGCTGTTCCGTTGTTTAAAAATGCCAGTGGATCCGGGGAAGAAAGGCAGTCTTCTCAAAACGCGGCTGATTTTCTTTCCGATTCGCTTGACTTTACGGGCTATTTCAAATTATTGGATCGGGGGGCTTTTTTATTTGACCCGGAAACAAACGGGGTCACGCAGACGGATTTGAATTTTCAAAATTGGACGGTTATCGGCGCAGAACTTTTAGTGACCGGATATTACAATCTTGATGGTGACAATATTACCATGGAGCTGCGGTTATTTGATACGTTCAAAGCGCGGCGCGTGCTCGGAAAAAAATACAGCGGCAAACTGTCAAACCAGCGAGATATCGTTCTTCGGTTTTGCACTGAGGTCATCAAGTATCTGACGGGAAGTGACGGAATTTTTAGCAGCAAGATCGCATTTGTTTCCGACGGAACCGGCAACAAGGAAATATACATCAGCGCTTTTGATGGCTATAATCCCAGACGTCTGACGACCAACAACACGATTACGCTTTTTCCGGCCTGGTCAAGCGACAGCAAGTGGCTGGCCTTTACCTCTTACAAGGCGGGCAATCCGGACTTATACATCAGAGATCTGGCAAAAGCTCAGGAATCAAAGGTCTCCAAGCAGGGCATTAACATAACACCGGCCTGGGCGCCGGGTAAATTTGAACTGGCTGCAACACTTTCGTTTTCCGGGGATCAGGAAATTTATCTGTTGACTGGGTCTGGGAAAATTATTAAAAGACTAACCAAGAGTCGCGGAATAGATGTTACCCCGACCTGGTCACCCGACGGCAAAAGAATTGCTTTTGTTTCCAACCGTTCCGGTAGCGCTCAGATATATATTAAAGACTTGGCCAGCGGCAGAGTCAATAGACTGACCTACGAAGGGCAAAAGAATACGCAGCCCAGTTGGTCCCCGCGAGGGGATAAAATTGCTTATACTTCCCAAATAGACGGGGAACATCATATTTTCACCATAGGAACAGACGGTCAAAACCCGGTGCAACTGACCTATGAGCCCAGGGATAATGAAGCCGCCTCCTGGTCTCCGGATGGCAGCCTAATTGCATTCAGCTCAGATCGGGAGGGACCGAATCGAATCTATGTGATGACTGCTTTTGGAACCGACCAGCGGCGGTTGCTGGTACTGGCCGGTGAGCAGACGAATCCCAAGTGGTCCATGAATCATCAAAACAATTAAGTGGTGTTTGAATGTGAAAGGAGGAGAAAAATGCAAAAGAAGACTTGGTTGATAATAGCGCTGTTGCTGGTAATCCCCGGGTTACTGTTCACCGTTGGCTGTCAGAAGAAAGCGGTGTCTCAGGCCAAAGCGCCCGCTCCGGCACCGGCTCCTGCAGAAGAAAAACCGGCCCCGACAGCCGTTACGAAGCCGCCTGCAGGCTGGAATATCTCACAGAACAATATTTACTTTGAGTTTGACAAATCGACTTTGACGCCAATGGCGCAAGATACGCTGATGCGGCATGCGGGTTGGCTGCGAGAAAATCCCAATGCCACCGTCACCATTGAAGGCCATGCTGACGAGCGTGGCACCAACGAGTATAACCTTGCCCTGGGGGACAGACGGGCAGACAGTGCCAAAGCATTTTTAGTGGATCTTGGTGTATCCGCATCACGCCTGACGACGATCAGCTATGGGGAAGAACGCCCACTTTGCATGGAACAGTCTGAGGAATGCTGGGCGAAGAACCGGCGGGGTCATTTTGTTGTAAATTAAGGTATTGTTGTAAATTAAGGTATTGGTATCCCCTTGATGGGTGTCTGCCACAAGGTATATCATTTTCGGTGATGATACCAGCAGAAAAAATCATGATAAACAGCAAGCGCATGGATTCTTCTGCGCTTGCTGTTTATGGTGGTGAAGCCCGCCTGATCGGCGGGCCATTTTTTTAACCCATCCGAATTACAAAGCATAAGCAAATGCCAATGAAAGTAATTCCCATGAAAAAAGTGATCC
>JASFIG010000123.1:0-11273 GCA_050122795.1 Desulfobacterales bacterium | reverse complement strand
GGATTCGGCGGGTGGAGGACCCCCTGGGCCGGGTGCTGGAAGAGCACATCGTTCGTGGTCAGCGCTCACTGGACGCCAGCATTGTCTATCAGGTGGTTGATATGATGCGCGGCGTTTTAACCAGCGGAACCGGACGGGTTATCCGGCGGTTGGGTTTTGATCTGCCGGCAGCCGGTAAAACCGGCACCACGGATGATTATCACGATGCCTGGTTTACCGGGTTCACACCGACATTAAGCGTCAGCGTCTGGGTGGGATATGATCGCGGTATCAGCATGCGCGATGTAAACGGCGTCGGCATTACCGGCGGTCGGGGGGCGGCGCCCATCTGGGCGGATTTCATGATCAGGGCCACCAGCGGGGAGCCGGCCCGGGAATTTGTGGTCCCATCGGATATCCACTTTGCAACAGTGGATCCGATTAACGGGGCAACTGCAGGCCCATGGGTGCAAAATAAGGTAAAAGTGGCTTTGCGCGCGGGGCAGACAGCATCGACTGTACCGGTTCAACCCGCTGAAACGGTGACAGGCAGTTCAGCAGCGGAGACACTGGATGAAGCCACCCTGCAAAAGGGAGATGAACCCACCACACAGACGGTGGGTCAACCTTTTGTTGAATCAACAGACAAGGCTGCTATTAAGGAGGAGGAGCTGCCCCCCGAATAGCATAAGCTGAGCGTTTCAAATTAAAAATATGGAAAATATTTTTAAATTAAGGAATTCTACCCGTCGAGAGCCTCAGGGTCGAACGATCGATTTTAATATTTTTAATTTGAAACCCTACACCAAACAATGCATTCCTTTCTGAAACATATTGCCGCGCGACTCTGGCTGACGGTCCTTCTCGGCGGTGCCGCCAGTCTCTGGGCGCTGCCTTCCTTTCAGGACCAAATCGGACTAGCCTGGACACTATTGCCGGTTATGTTCATTATGGTCGTCGCGTTTTTTTTGATCGGCTGGATTTCTAACCGCTGGGGACTGAGCACTGTTCAGCACCTCATCCATGAAGCCGGCATTTTTGAAAGAGATGGCATGGCGGCCGAGGCCGAAAACCGGTTCCAGCGCGCTCTGGCCGTTTTCGATAGCTTTCTGATTTCTCCGGCGGCCAAAAAGCAAAAAGCGGTACCGCTAAGGGCGCGTATTGCCCGTTTTTATCTGGCTCGCGCCAGCAAAAGCGATGCCGCAGAAAGATTTCTGGTATCTTACCTGCATACCAATCCGCGAGATGAGGAAGTTGCCGAAGGCTGGATCGAGCATGTCGATAATCGCGGCGGTCTGCGAGAAGAACATCAGGAGCTTGCTTACCTGATCGGCCATGCACAACCCCAAAATAAAACCATCCAGGCCATATTGGCCCGCTATTATCTGATGCTGGAAAGAACGGATTTTCCGGCGTTACAAACCTACCGGCGGGCGCTGAGGGCCACAGAAAAGGTGTCGGCCGACTTCCTCAATGATCTGGCAGCACTTTTTCTGCAAGAAAGACGGGCGGATGAGTGGGCCCTGGAGATTTATCTTAAAGCGATTGCATACAGCGGACAGAAGTCTTCTATATTAAAGGGCATCGCGGCTTGCGTGCGCTGGATTTCACCCGGTGAGCGCAACAAACCACTGTTGCAACAGGCCCATGCACAATTGAAAGGCCTTGATCCGCTTGACATACAAAAAATGAGCACCGGATTTAGCCCTCCGGTTGAGCCTGCTGAGAAAGGTAGCGTGCCCCAATCCCTTCAAAAGCGGGCGTCATTTTTTAAATCAGCCGGGGCTGTACTGCAGACCTTTTATGAAGACATCACGGCTGCTCCGTTGTGGGTTTTACAGCTGATTCGCCGGTCCTTGCAATCGACACAGTCAAGAAGAGTGCTGGCGGGTGTTCTGCTTACGGTTTCGGCGGCAGCCGTGATCGCCCTGTTGATCAACACGGCCTCGCATCTGATCAAGGTAGAGAAGCCGGTCGCCCAGAAAGTCGAAAAAGCTCCCGAAGTTATCACCGACCCGTTTACCCTGCAGGTGGCGGCCTACCTCAAACCGGCTTATGCCCGAAAATATGTCGAACAGCTTAAAGAACAGGGTTTGGATGCATACTGGCGGGAAGCTATCAGCGCCAATAAAAAATGGTACCAGGTGCGGATTTCGCATTTTGCAGATAAAAAATCCGCCCGGGACTTCGGCGAATCACTCAAGACCAGAGGGATCATCGACGATTACTACGTGGCGAATTATATCCCGCCCTCGAATTAGGAATCAGAAGACAGAGGACAGAGAACAGAAGACAGAGATCAGGGGTTCAATGCTTCGTCCGCTGGCTCCTGGCTTCTCGCTGCTTGCTTCTGGCAGGATTTAGAAGAAGGGAATTCTTAGCCAGCAGCTAGAAGCCAGTGACCAGATGTCAGGTTTAATGGACTAGAAGGCAAAAGATAAAGGCAGGGAGAACGGACGAATTAGTCTGGCAGTTTAATGCGGTGGTGCCATACGGCCTTCTGGGCGTACTACCTTCATGAATGCGGGAAGTTGTAAAATAAAGCTTTCCATAGTCTGTCTTTATCATCGACGAACACAGCCTGGATGCAGACGACCTGCGCAGCCGGGTCCTTACCCATCTGCCAATTATTCTTTAAATCATTCGGGTAGGGGATCGGATCACCATTTTTAGGCTCAGCTACGGATACGGGAACATTGAGCGACCAGCGCGGCATGACGCGCAACGTGCAACCTTGAACCTTTGAACCGTGAACCCTGAACCTTATGTTAAATTGGGATCCTGCTCACGCACATAGGCCAGCAGCTTTTGCGCCATGGCGGATTTAACCTGAACGGCATCATAGTCGATAGGCACCTTGTTCAAATACTGCAGAATCAGGGCATCACCATTTTTAAACCCGTGCGGCAATATGCCGCCAAAGAAAAATCCCAGTTTCTCAACTTGAGCGGTCGTGGCGGCAGTTAGGGGGTCGGACAGGTTCAAGAAAAGATTGATAATTTCGATTTTTTTGAGGCACAGCTCGCGGACTTCAGTTTTGAGAGCTGCAATGAAATTTTTCCCGTAAGCCTCAACGATCATGCGGGCATAGCGCATCGATCCAATCAGCTTAATTTTAAGTTCAGCATGCGATGATGGGCTGCTTTTTACCTTGTTCGCTGCTTTTGCTATCCTGGGCGAAACGCCCAGCGTCTGGTACAGGTCTGCAAGAATGTCCCGGTGATGCGGTGGCGCGTAAATCGTCTGCGATTGTGGCGCCGGTGGCTGCAAATACAAAAACTGCACCAGCATGCTCACCCGCTGAGAAACCTCAGCGTTCATTCCTTTAAAAACGGTTTCCGGCGGTATGAGGCCAAGCCTCAGGCCGCAATCTTTAAAATCGAATCCATGCATCGTGTGCTGGGATACGGTATGATTGGTAACCGCCTCGCCGAAGGCACCTTTGATGCCGCGGCTGCGGGCCTGCTCCAGAAGGTACCGGGTGATATGGCGAAAACACCCCATCGAGCGGTACTTGGGCTTGACCACGCCCTGGGCCATTTCTACGATTTGCGGATTTTGGTCCCAGATCTGAAAGACGCCATATCCGGCGATTTCTGAATCGCCGGCAATCGCTACGGCCGAATATACCCGGCCGCTGTCATTCAGAGCGATTATTTTCTCCGGATAGTAAACATGGTCGTGGGGATAGGTGTAGCCATAGGTTTTATATATGGTTTTGGAAACCTCTGCAGCATCTTTCGGCTCCATCTGTCGCACATGGCATTTGAATGCCCCGGGCGTCCCCGCAATCGACTCAATTGCGGGATCGTAGGGCTCCAGATCGCAGGCAGCGTAGTAGTCGGAAATGGTCTTGTTCTTCAGGTGTTTGATTAAGACCAGCTCTTTGCCGTCCGGCCCCAGATTGTTGAGCTGAACTTCATCCAGGTATTCTTTTAACCTGAAAAAAGGTTCGGCCATGCCGGGTTGATCGCCTGATGAGCTTTCAACGCCGAAGGGCAACCCCTTATCCCGCAGACTGACCATTAAGCCTTCAGGGATGCGTTCGCAGATGATTTCCAGGGTGCTTTTTTCGGCAGGTTCAAAGGAGTATCCCAACAAGGCGGTGATGGCTCCCATGATACCGTTTTCAAGATCCTTTAAATCCGCAGCGTCCATCCCGATCGCCCGGGCGATTTCAGACACATAAATGGCGGCTGCAGTAGCATACTTGGGATCGTTGGGAATTCGAATACTGGAATATTCGCATTTTGGCGCCACCTGATACCTCCGGCATTTACATGAGCTTTTAGTTCAGCCGTTTAGTTAGTAATGGATTATCAGCAAAAGAGTCGGATGTTGCGTGGGGTATGGCTGCCGGATACTTTCGGGAAAGGGCTGCTGTGGGCCTGCTAAAAGCACCCCCTGGAATGGGTTCGCAGGGGGGCGCGTGATATAAAGATTCGTCCGATGCGGCGTATTGAATGGTGAATCAGCTGGTCAGTCAGTTTGAGGCTATAAGCACACCAGTGGGCAGCCCGGTATTCGATTGCGTTAACTGGATTTTTTTGAATCCTTCTGAGTGCTTTCAGAGGTCGTTTTGCCAGCGCCTTTCTTTGTTGAAGCATATCCGTCCGCATACCATCCACCGCCCACCAGTTTGAATGAGCAGGGAGACATGATTTTTTTAGCCCGCCGGTTACAATGGGGGCACTTGATGTGCTTGGTATCCATTGGAACCAGACTTTCTGTTACAACGCCCTCGGGACACTGAAACTCATAAAACGGCATTTAAAACCTCCTGAATAAAACTTATCATCAAGCAGCAGACAGGCTAAGTCTTACTATTTGCTGCCAATATAAATATTTTTTGGGTGTTGTCAATACTCCGGGTATCATAAAAAAGTCACTTGTAGCCGATATCGGAGTCGGCGTCAATCCTATAATGATCATTATTAATATCGAATACTCTCTATTTGTTAAATACCGACCGCTATTATCGATTTATCCCTTGACATGCCCGTCAGGCGGTATGTATAAAAATCACAAATATTTTCAGGCACTAAGAGTCGAAATCCGCCTCTGTTTTTACCTATTTTAATAATTTCGGGTAGTTAACATCCCAGGACGCTAAATGAAAACGAACATTTTAGCAAGCCTGTCAAATTGGAAAAAATTACAGGCCAATGAACATACGATTATGGCGGTGCTGGGCGTTGTTGTGGGGCTGGCCGGCGGCTTTGGCGCCGTCGGTTTTCGATATCTGATTGATTTTTTTCAGACACTTGCTTACGGCGGTAAGCAAGACCTGCTGGAGCTGGTGGTCCATTTACCCTGGTATTACCGTGTGCTGGTTCCGGCGATCGGGGGTCTGATTGTGGGACCGCTGGTTTATTTTTTTGCCAGAGAGGCCAAAGGACATGGCGTGCCGGAGGTCATGGAATCGGTGGCGCTCAAGGGGGGCGTTATCCGCAAGCGGGTAGTGGTCGTTAAGACGCTGGCATCGGCCATCAGTATCAGCACCGGTGGTTCGGTCGGCCGCGAGGGACCCATTGTTCAGATCGGCTCTGCCATTGGATCGACGCTGGGACAGATTTTAAAAGTGTCAGCCGATCGTATGCGGACCCTGGTAGGTTGTGGGGCCGCCGCCGGCATTGCCGCCACCTTTAACGCCCCCATTGCGGGCTCCATGTTTGCCCTGGAAGTCATCCTGGGTGATTTTGGTCTGGCAACATTCAGCCCGATTGTCATCAGCTCCGTTGTTGCCACCGCCGTCTCGCGGGCCTATCTGGGAGACACGCCTGCCTTTATCGTACCGGTTTATGAGCTGGTCAGCGCCTGGGAGCTCCCCATGTATCTGCTCATGGGAATTTTTTGTGCGGCGGTGGGTGTCTTGTTTACCAAAACCCTGTACCGCATCGAAGACCTATTCGATGACATTAAATTCCCCGACTATCTCAAAGGAATATTCGGCGGCTTGATTCTGGGTACGGCTGCATTATTATTCCCACAGATTCTGGGGGTCGGCTACGGTGCCATCGATATGGCGCTGGCACAACAGATGGCCTGGTGGCTGTTGCTGGTTCTGGTGCCGGTTAAAATACTGGCGACCTCGATTACGATCGGTTCCGGTGGCTCGGGCGGGATCTTTGCCCCATCCCTTTTTCTGGGGGCCATGGCGGGTGGATTCTTCGGATTCGTTGTCAATCAATTGTTCCCGAACATAACTGCATCCCCCGGGGCATACAGTATCGTCGGTATGGGGGCGGTGGTCAGCGCCACCACCCATGGGCCGCTGGCGGCTATTTTAATTCTTTTCGAGATGACCGGTACTTACAAAATCATTCTGCCGCTGATGCTGGCCTGCATTATTGCCACTATCGCCAGCGGGCAATTTTCCAGGGAGTCCATCTATACCCTTAAATTGATGCGCCGGGGTGTTAATATCAAAGAAGGCAAAGAGGTCAATGTTTTAAAATCGATGTTTGTCAAAGATGTCATGACCCCCGATGTTGAAACCATAAATGAAGCCTTACCTCTGGGGCAAATGGCCCAGCGGATATCCAAAAGTAAGTTTAACAGTTTTCCGGTCGTCAATGACCAAAAAGAATTGATCGGCATTGTCTCTTTTAATGATTATAATGAGGCCATTTTTGATGAGCACCTCAAAGATCTGGTGGTGGCCAAAGACATCGCATCAACCGATCTGGTGACCGTATCTTTAGACGAGAATCTATATACGGCCCTTGAAAAGATCAGCTTAAAAGATTTTGCGGTATTGCCCGTTGTGTCCGCGCAGGATCCATCCCACCTTGAAGGTGTGATCAGCCGCCGGGACATTATCGGGGCCTATAATAAAGCGGTTCTTAAAAAATCACTCTTTAAGTAAAGGCACCCTGTTTTACCGGGGCAATCAGAGAAAAGGGGGTTGCCCCGCTCCAGGAGCCGGTCGTATGGAAACCACAGAGATTGTTCAGGCACCGTTGCTTCGTGAACGGTCCCGCAAAAAAGACGGCCGCATCGCGCCGGATCTGGCCGAGAAAGAAGCGCCGGAGCAATCACCCGAAGAGGAGGAATACATACTGTGTCGCCAGTGCCGCCAGGCCATTACCCGGCCGGCAGAACGCATCACGGTTCAGGGATCACACCAGCATACCTTTGCCAACCCCCATGGCATCGTTTTTGAAATCGGCTGCTTTAAAACCGCTCGAGGCTGTGGTTATGCAGGGCCGCCATCAACCGAGTTTACCTGGTTTAGCGGATATGCCTGGCGCGTCAGCTTTTGCACCATGTGTCTGACCCATCTGGGGTGGATATTTATCGCTGACAGCGGAGACAGTTTCCATGGGTTTATTTTAGATCGACTGATCGAACCACGATGATGGATCCAAAGATAGTTAAATTTACTAAATTCGCAAAACTCCTAATGCTGAATAAAGAATATTATCTTATAAATCCGAAATCCGAATTTCGAAAATCGAAACAAATCTAAATATCAAATGAGCAAAATCTCAAAATTTTGAGCATTTGAATTTGAGTTTTTGAAATTGTTTCGGATTTGGTTATTCGTATTTCGAATTTTAGTACAACTATAGGTATTTACTAGACTGCTGACCAGCTTCCAGAATAATTTATAAAAGAGGCCTAAAATGGGAGAGATTAAAAGCACCTTAGACCTGGTGATGGAGAAAACCAGAAATCTGAATCTGAGTAATGAAGAAAAACAGGATCAGAAAAATAAAGAGATTGAAAGCCGCCTGAACGGACTTTTGCAGAAATTTCAGGATCAGATCATCACGCTGGACCAGTTTAAAGCAGAATACCAAATGCTGTGCAAAACGCAAAACCTCACAGGTGGGCAACATAAGCATCTGCTCAAAGCCATCTGCGCCCGGATTGAACTTGGCAAAGACAATCGGGGACCGTTGGACCTACTATCCCAATTTGCTGATACCCATATTGACGGCATCACTTCGGTTCTCAGGGATTTTGATACGGCGATCGAAACGGCTGCCGCAGCACAAAGCCAGATTGCTGAAGACGAGCTCGCCCGATCACATCATATCTCCGGATCAGCGGTTGTGCTCAACCTCGAAAAAGATAAAGAATGGCATAAAAAGGCCCATCAGATCCGGGCTAAGTTTGAAGAATCGCTAAATAAAACCAAAACCAAATTGTTGGCTGGATAATTCACGTTGCTACGTTCAGACACATCGTAAAGAGATGAAAGTATTTTATATTCACAAAAGATATATCAAATAATTCGCTTCTACACCTTATAGCCGATTTACACAGTTCGGCCCAAGTGTGGGCAACACATACCAAATATACAATTTCCAAAAAAACATTTGCCGAGAAAGTGAACAATGTATGAGGTTACAATTTTTTGTTTACTTTGGTTCAAGCATGATCATGATATCTTCGATTTTCTCTTTTGTCCTGATATAACCCTCTTGGATTGTATGTTCAACCTGGTCAAAATCGAGCATTTTTAATTCGCCAAGGTGTGGCTGTATTAAAACGTTCGGAGGGGTGACTGCCAGATTTATGCGGGTTATCCGATCTTGCATTATGTTGAACGAGGTAGTAACGGTCTCTATGATATCCGGTGTAGATGCTTCTTTTTTAAATAGATAATTGATTTTGTTTTTAAAGCTTGATCCAGCATTTTCATAATATTTTGACAATTTTTCAATAAGCTCATTTTTCTTCTCTTCTTGTTCTACGGGTGTCTTTTCACTTTGAAATTTTTGCTTTTTCCGTTTTTGTTTTGAGATAATCCCGCTGCTGAGATCTACGGCAACAACAATATCTGCTCCCATCGCCCTTGCGACACTAACGGGCACTGGATCCACTAAACCACCGTCCACAAGCCAGCGATTCTTTATTCTTGCTGGAGCAAAGAGTCCTGGTATCGACATGCTGGCCCTAAGAGCATTTAATAGCTTACCAGACTTTAGCACCACTTTTTGCCCTGTTTCGAGATCTGTAGCAACCATCATTACGGGGATTTTCAATTCAGAAAAATTTTGTACATCAGTGTGCATTGAAAAAAGCTCCATCAGTTTTTTTGTGCCATCCAGAAGACCGGACCGAGGAAGCACGATATCAAAATAGGAAAAGACCTTTTTGCCATCCATCTTGAGAACAAAATCTTTCAGGCTTTTGATGCTTTGGCTGGCATAGATAGCGCCAATGTAAGAACCAATACTGCAGCCGACGATGAGATCGATTGGGATATTCGCATCATCCAGTGCCTCAATGGCCCCTATGTGGGCCCAACCGCGTGAGGACCCGCAACCTAGAACAAGACCGACAGTTTTCCGCAGAGGCATGGTTCTAACCTATGAATTAAAAACTTTCGAAGGCTTTTGTTATTTTTCGGTAATATTACTGCTGCTGTTTTTAATTAGCTTTTCAACATGGTTGCGATGTTTTCTAAATTCTATTTCCGCCCAATCAAGCTCGACAATTTGAGCTATGCTTTCAGCAATAGCAGAGATAAAATTTTTTGTTGTAAACTCATAACGATTAAACTTAATCCGAGCGCAGGTTATTTCAGGGAATTCAGTTGCCGGAGGGATGAAATCAACAACTTCTTGGAGGACATCATCCAACGAAAAGTTTGTGCCAGCCCTGAGGCTTGAAATGTCATAGAGACATTTTAACTCTTTTGCTCGCTCTCTTAGTCTATGAGTAACTCGCTCTAAATTCTCATCAGCCCGTTCGTGTTTTTCTATTTCCCTTTTTAATTCCTCATTAATTTTCATCAGGCTTATGGTGCGCCTTAAATGGCTGTACTCCAGCAATTTTAACTGTTCATTAAGCTCCTTTTCCTTGCGCATATATTCAAGAACTTCACTTTCTAGTTGCTTGACACGTTGCTCCTGTGCCTTGTACGCCGGCTTTTCGGTCATGAAAATAGCGCCTTTTGTTACTAAATTTGTAATGTCTTAATTTTATTATTACATTCGACTTCTGTCATGAAGTCATCATTATATCGATGTGCTGATTTTTTTCTGCCCATAGGTCGTTCAGCCATTGTTGCAGCCCTGCCCGAAATTGCTCATCATTGGCATAATCACCCAACATTTCAGGACTCACCGGCAGTGATCGCACGCGAACTTTTATGTTTCGGATTTTGCCGCACAGAAGGGCCCAAAAGCTTGATACGCCGTCTGGATACACGATGGTGACATCCAGTATACGGTGAATTTGTTCTGTCATGGAACTCAGCACAAAAGCGATGCCACCAGCCTTTGGCCTGAGCAGATGGGCATATGGTGATTGCTGGTTGCGATGCTTTTCATTGGTAAAGCGGGTGCCTTCGACAAAATTCATAATTGAAAGGGGTATTTTTTTGAATTTCTTACAGGCTTTGCGTGTAATTTCCAAGTCTTTACCGATTAGGTGCGGCTTTTTTTGGAGATAGCTTTTCGAATATCTTTTCACAAAAGGAAAATCCATCGCCCACCATGCCTGGCCCAAAATCGGAAACCATAGCAGCTCTTTTTTAATAAAAAATTTCAGAAAGGGGATTTTTCGATGAAATATCCTCTGAAGCACCAGGATATCCACCCAGGATTGGTGATTGGCTAAAACCAGATACCATTCAGACCGATCCAGCTTTTCAATACCCTTAACGTCCCAATATTTATTTCCTACTAATTTCTGGTTCTGGTTATTGACCCAAGTCCAGTTTTCAGCGATGGCGTTCAGCATACGACTGCATTTTCGTCTCCAGGATTCCATAGGAATCGCCGCTTTGGCAGCCACTAGCACAAACAAAGGTATACACCAGAACAATGTATTTAAAGCATAAAGAATCAGGGATAAACTGCCCCGAACCGCTTCCGGTAAAACATAAAGCATCCTTCCCCCAATCGGATTCGGTAAAAAGATGTGCGCGTTTTCATGTTAGCGAATTTTGAACCTTATCCTGAGTTTCATTTAAAGCCTTTTCTGATTTTGTTGAATTTTTCTCAAATTTACGTTGTCTTTTTTCTTCTTGTTTTAGCTTCCTCGCTAGTTCTTTTTTGCGCTTTTTAAATGAATAATGTGATTTCGCCATATTGAGTCACCTCGGAGGCCGTTATTGTTGATAGTCATTAGGTGAATAGAAATTTAATAAAGATCTTTTCTAGGATTCAGGATCTTGAAATTTCGGATAGGTCTGATACTGATCAAAAAGAAACAAAAGGGCATCCCCCTTATTTGAAGAATGCCCTTTTTACTTGGAATTGAGAATTAAATCACAGTGACATTTGCAGCGGCAGGACCTTTCTGGCCTTGCTCTATGTCAAAGGAAACTTGGT
>JASFIG010000122.1:0-11423 GCA_050122795.1 Desulfobacterales bacterium | reverse complement strand
CGCCAGAATCATGAATCCCAGGTCACTGTAAAGCACTTTTTCGCCGCAGGGTTGGATAAGTGGCTCCGTTACCAGAAACTGGCGCAGTGCAGCACGGCGTGAATCCATTGGAATTTTACTTAACTTCCTATAGTAAGGCCGGTAGTCCGGAAGGCCTGCGCTATGATAGAGCAAATGTTTGAGTCGGATCTGTGCCTTGTCACCCCCCTGAAAATCGGGCAATAATTTGCCGAGACAATCGTCAACGGTGATTTGGCGGCGCTGCACAAGATGCATCACGGCCAGCGTTGTCGCCAACGGCTTGGTCAAAGATGCCAGATCAAAAACAGTTTCGGTTGTCACCGGCACCTTTTCGTACATATGGGCCAACCCGTATGCCCGCAGGAAAACAACTGCCGACTCAGATGAAACCAGCAAGACAGCGCCGGGAAATATCCCCTTATCAACAGCTTGCTTCATCAATCTGTCGACAGATTCCTTTTTCATTTTACTTCTGTTCTTTTCTATCTGGCTGTTGGCCTCTGTCTTCTAAATCGGCGCAGAGACATCCACCTTTGGTATAATAATGCACAATCGGAGAACAACCGAGGACGAGCACGAGAACGAGGACGATAAAAGCGCCTGGTATCTTCGTCGTCGTCGTCCTCGTGCTCGTCCTTGAAATCCCAACCTACCAAACTTCCACAAGGCGCAACTCGAAACTCAATGACAACTGACCAGGGACCACTGACAACTAACCAACCGTTGCCGGCTGCGCAAATGAAAGCAGCTGTTGATCGGTATCCAGGGTGGCCATCAGACCGAGAGGAACGGTCATGTTTTGCCTGCCGTGGCCGACATCAAAGCCTGCCAGAATCGGTATGGGCGTGTCCTGGAAATGATCCTGGAAAATCCGGTAAATTTCATCCAGGCTTCCGCAGTCTTTAAAACTACCGAGAATGATGCCGGCAATCCCTTTAAAACTACCGGCCAGTTTCATTTGCGATAACATCCGATCAATGCGGTAGGGCGCTTCGCCGCAATCCTCCAACAACAGGATACAATCCTCAAATCTGGCTTCGAAAGGCGTTCCCAGCAGGTGGCACAATGTCGCCAGATTGCCGCCCATAACAGGGCCTGTTGCCCGGCCGGCCTGAAGAGCCACTGCGGCAGCAGGCGCCATCTCCAAGGGCGTAACGGATGCAATCGCGGCTGACAGGCTGCGACGCGTCAACTCGGGTGCTGTTGCAAGGGGGGTTATCATGGGACCGTGAAATGTGACCAGCCCGCTAAAACGGGTGATCGCCGCGAGCAGCGCCGTAATGTCGCTGAAGCCGACGAAAACCTTGGGTTGGGCGCTGATGATATCAAAATCAACCATAGGCAGCATTCGTAAACAGCCAAATCCGCCACGCGCACAAACGATGGCCTGTACGTCCGGTTCTTCAAAAAGCTGATTGACCATCCGCGCGCGTTGCGCATCGGATCCGGCCAGATAACCGTTCTTATCATATACTTCATCGGGAACCCGGGTTTGAAAACCCATCGATTGCAGAGTGCTCAAACCCTGCATAAACAGATCGTGGTCAAAAGGGCCGGCCGGCGCCACGATGCCGATGGTGTCACCGGGCTTTATTCGGGGCGGGCGCACGGGCTTATCGATTTCAGGATTCATCGCATTTCAAGCTTTCAGTTATCAGCGGCTTTCGACTGTTTAATCGGTTTGATTGGTTTAATTCGTTCAATTGGTTCGGTTTAAGCGAACCAATTCAACCAACGAAACGAATTAAACCAATCCAACAAATCGCCGAACCTATTGACCTTTGAACCTTATTGACATATCCCCAACCGGGTGCTAATGATAACGCCTGTGTCGGGGCGTAGCGCAGTCTGGTAGCGCACTTGAATGGGGTTCAAGGGGTCGGAGGTTCAAATCCTCTCGCCCCGACCAAAAATATTAATTAAATCTAACGGTTTAGCGATCAGCTTAAACCGTTTTTTTGTGCCTGAAAGCGTTTTGTGTAGCTCATGTGTAGCTCACTTGTTTTCAGACTAATTAGCTGTGCTTTCATAATGTCTTGCAAGGTTCTGGCAAACGATATATAGGCATTACCAACGATCTTCCGCGACGATTGAAAGAGCATCGCTCTCACCGATCCAAAGCCGGTCAATTGCTGGGCCGTTTTGATGTGCTTCTTACCGAAACCTTCCCAGACTATAAATCCGCACGCGTCAGGGAAAAATTCCTTAAATCGGGTCAAGGTCGAAAATGGTTAAACGATCTTGATGCGGGGTCGGAGCCCGCCGGAGGCGGGTAAAGCAATCCTCCAGGGAGGCTTGTGCGCCGCTGGCGCATTCAAATCCTCTCGCCCCGACCAGATATTGTTTTGAACGGACCCCTGACCGTCTATATTACTATAACAAAAAAAGCGGACTAGCTAAATGGCTTTCCCGCTTTTTTTGTGGGCTTCGATGCGGCGGCGTACGGTCGCGATTCAAATAAATAGCATGTTTAAAGGGATTGCATTGATCTAATGGGGATAGTTGATGTCGCCGGTCTGCATATACTGTGTTATTTTGCCATCTTCATATACTTGATTGAAGGCGGCGACCACATTCGGATCAAACTGAGAACCGTTACCGTCATTGATTATTTTGAGAATGACTTCATCTTCCATTTTTTTGCGATAGGCGCGATCGGAAGCCATCGCGTCGTAAACATCAGCCACCGATAAAATGCGAGCCAAAAACGGAATATCGTCTTGTTTGATACCATCTGGATAGCCGGTGCCGTCAAATCGCTCGTGGTGGCATCGAATAATCTGTCTTTCCTTTTCCCACAAACCGAGCTGCTCTAAAATATTGGCACCTATGACCGGGTGGTCCTTAATTTTTTCAAATTCCGCGTCGGTCAATTTGCCGGGTTTTAAAAGGATGTCATCGCGGATACCAATCTTACCGATATCATGCAGATGCCCGGCAAAATTAAGGACATCCAGTTCCTCCTTGGAGCATCCGAGTTGTTTGCCCAGCACAATGGACAGCCCGGTAACCCGGCTTGAATGCTGCTGGGTATACAGGTCTCTGGCTTCCACCGCTTTAACAAAGGCGTAAAGGGTCGCAAAGAGATTTTCATAGATATTTTCATATAGCGCCAGGTTCTCGATGGCCTGCGCGGCACTCTGGGCCAGAAAGGATAAATAATACAGATCTTTTTCGCTGAAGCGTTTTACACCTTGATGTACGACCGCCGTTAAGACGCCAAAAACCTTGTTCCTGATTTTCAGCGGCACGACCATGGCGGATCTGATCTCAGCCGTCAAGCCATTATTTCCCGAATTTTGAGAAATCAGCAACGGAATCTGATCTGAGACGACCTCCATGATGAGCCCGGTATTTGAGAGCTGATAATTTTTCGAAGAGGGCATCGGCTTGATCGTGCCGTCATCGGCAACCTCTGGTTTGGTGCCGGATGCGGCGGATTTAGCGGCTGATGATACCTGGATTGGCTCGCGAACGGCATCATTGATCACGTAAAATTCGGTCATATCCGCATGCGCGATCGTGCAGGCGATATCCACCGCTTTTTTGAACACATCATTGGTGGAACCGATCGCCGTAAATTGACTCATTATCTTGTTGAGGGTGTTGAGTTCTTTGACTTTGACCATTAACTCCCGGTTTAATTTCTCAAGGCGCTGCTTGCTTTCAATCTCCTTTTTCAAAAGAACATTTTCCACAAATATGCTGCGTTGCTGCATCACGCGTTGCAGGCTCAATTCCATCTGCTTCAGATTGACCGGTTTGATTAAAAAATCAACGACCCCGTTTTTGATCGTCTGGATGGTGTTTTCCAGGGAAGGATAGCCGGTCATCACAATTACCGGCATGGTATTGTCGTGGTTTCGGATTCTTTCGGCCAGTTCAAGCCCGTTCATTTTAGGCATGTTAATATCGGTAAAGCAGCAGTCAATGGTCTCATTGGCGAGAATTTTTAGCGCTTCGGCCCCCGTTTTGGCGGTTCGGGTCTGATAGCCTTTGCGTTGAAAGTATTCACTGGATACGCTTAATATACTTTCTTCGTCATCAACAAACAGAATGGTCTCTTTATTGTGACTGTCCATGGGCTCGTATCTGCTGGCACCGAACTGTGGTGCTATTTGCTAATTTATTCAATTTCAGTATGTTATGTCCATAGCGACTGCCAAAACCACTGAAATTGATATCGACAGTTTACGCAAAAACTTTAGCTGCCGGCATCAGATATGGGGCCAATTGGTATTGCCATAATTGTTAAATCATGCCAGAAAACAGCGGAAGAATTAAGATTGAATATTGTAGATTGAATATTGAATATTTTAGGTTCGCCTCCAGCGGATCAATTATAAGAAAACCTTATGATAAAAACGACGGAGCGCCTCGCGGCGCAAGCGCCTGCGCTGCGCGAGCGACATCCACAAATCTTCAATATTCAATATTCAATAACCGAGCTCCCGGCAACGTGCGATTACCGCTAAACACCGCAATATGAATGCTCTTGTGACGAATATGGCGAACGATACATCCCGGCCCCTCAGAATTTGTCTTTTAAGTTACCGCTGTAATCCGCACTGCGGTGGACAGGGCGTTTATCTAAAAAACCTCAGCCGGGCACTCAAAGATTTAGGGCATCAGGTAGATGTCGTTGTCGGCCCTCCCGAACCGCACCTGGATGCAGATATTCCCTGTTATCAAATCCCCTCGCTGGACCTGTATAATCCGGATAATTTATTCAGAATGCCTTCATTGAAAGAATTAATCCAGCCGATCAATTTGATGGAGTGGATCGGGGTTTCAAGCATGGGTTTCCCCGAACCTTTTACATTTGGTCTGCGCGCCCGTCGATTCCTGCGCACAAAACGCCATCGATATGATATCGTCCACGACAACCAGGGATTATCCTATGGTTTGCTGACCATCAAAGACTGGCTGCCCGCCGTTGCCACTATCCATCATCCGATTACCATTGATCGCAAAATAGCGATTCGCTCTGCTGCAAACATCTGGCGAAAGATGCAGCAATGGCGCTGGTATTCGTTTTGCGGCATGCAAAAACGCGTCTCAAGGAAACTATCCCACATCATCACTGTATCCAAAACAGCCCGCAACGATATCGCGCATGATTTTCATATATCGACCAGCCGTTTCAGGGTGGTACCCAACGGTATCCGTACCGATCTGTTTTATCCCATCCCCGGCATCGCCCGTGAAAAAAACCGGCTCATCGTAACCAACAGTGCCGACATGCCTTTAAAAGGACTTTATTACCTGCTGCGGGCGGTATCAAAGGTTTCGCGGACGCAACCGGTCAAGCTCACGATCGTCGGATCCCCCCATAAAAATGGGTATAGCCACAGATTAATACAGCAGCTGGGCATCGGCAATCTAATTACTTACACGGGTCGGATCTCCAACGACCGCTTCGTGCGCTTGTATGCAAAAGCAACAGCTGCGGTTATTCCCTCCGTATATGAAGGCTTTGGATTGCCCGTTGGTGAAGCCATGGCCTGTGGCGTACCGGTGATCAGCACCACCGGCGGAGCGCTGCCGGAAGTTGTCGGTGATGCTGGAATTCTGGTGCCGCCCGCCGACCATCATGCCCTGGCCGATGCGATTTTAAAAATACTGCAACAGCCGCAACTGGCACAAAAATTGAGTCGTGCCGGCTATCAAAGGGTTCAGCAGCATTTTACCTGGATAAAGGCCGCCCAGAAGACCGTCAACGTGTATCGGGAGGCAATTCGTGATCACCGTTGATTTGGAAAAACTGGGAATCAAGCCAGGTTACCGTATTCTGGACATTGGCTGCGGATCGGGCCGACATACCGGTGCCGCCTGTCGCTTTAAAGACGTGATTGCCATTGGTGCCGACTTGAACGCAGCCGAGCTCGAAGCGGCCAAAGAACGGCTGCAATTGCATGACAAATGGGGCCAAAACGGTGGTGGCAGGTGGGCTCTCACATTGGCCAATGTCAATGCGTTGCCGTTTGAAGATAATTATTTTGATCTGGTCATTTGCGCAGAAGTCCTGGAGCACATTGCCGACGATCGTCAGGCGGCCGGTGAGATCGTTCGGGTTTTAAAACCGGGACACAATCTGGCTGTCAGCGTACCGCGTTTTTGGCCCGAGCGCATCTGCTGGGCCCTTTCAACAACATACACCCAAACAGCTAATGGCCATATCCGCATATACCGTAAACAAGAGCTCATTGCTTTGCTTGAGAATTATGGCATGAAATGTTGGGACAGCCACTATGCCCATAGCCTGCACACCCCGTATTGGTGGCTAAAATGCCTGCTGGGACCGCATCGAACAGATCTGGCCACAGTAAACCTCTACCATCGTTTTCTGACCTGGGATATCATCAAACAACCGTATCTGGTGGCCTGGATCGATAAATTATTGAACCCGATTTTGGGAAAGAGTCTGGTGGTCTATTTCCGGAAGAACAACCAATAAAAAAAATCAAGGTATGCCAAAAATTCCTTGGAGTTTTTCTCCTGGAGTGCTGGAGTAATGGAGTGTTGGAGTGTTGAAAAAAAGATCAAACCGTTCGCCAGCACTCCAATACTCCATTACTCCAATGATACTGAATTAATTGAATTTGAAAGTTTCCGCTATGGGGCACCTTATGTGGGATTATGGATTGGTTGACTTTTGGCGTTGCAGCACCCCCAGGGTTCTAATCACGGACAGGCGCTCAAACCGGCCGCTGGACAGCGCCAGCTCAAAAATACGACGGGGTGCCTGACCGCCTTCGGATGGGTCCGCGAAGATATCATGGATCAACAGATAGCCCCCCGGCATGATATGCGGAGACCAGCAGGAGTAATCACTCAGGACGGCTTCCATGGTGTGCCCCCCATCGATGAAGACCATACTCAGCGGCGTGGCCCAGCAGCGTGCAGCCACATCAGAGCGACTGACCATGGCCACGACCGTATCGGCAATCCCCGCCTTTTCAATTGTTTTGCGAAATTCGCAAAATGTATTCACACGGTGCAGTTTGGAATCAAAAAGTTCAGGATCAAAATAGGCCTGACCGGGCTGCTGTTCTTCAGAACCGCCATGATGGTCGATGGAAAAAAGAATGCCGCTGTTTTGCTGGCAGGCCATGCCGATGTAAATCGTCGATTTACCGCAATAGCTGCCGATTTCCAGACAGGGCCCCAAGCGACTGGCTTTGAGGGCGATATTGTAAAGGCAGTGGCCCTCATCTTCGTGGAGGAAACCTTTGGTTGCTGAAACTAGCCGTTTATCAATATTCACGGTCACTCTCAGGGTTCATAGGTTCAGGGTTCAAAGATTCAAGGTTTCTCGGTTATAGCTATTGGCTTCTGGTCACTGGCATCGGAACTTGGAACCCGAGACGCGAAACCCGCAACCCGGAAACCCTGAACCTCTGGTCCCTGAACCCGGAATCTAAGTCTTGCGATCATAACTGGTGACCAGCACCTCTCTGGGCTTGGCGCCGTCTGAAGGGCCGACGACACCCTCTTTTTCCATCTTTTCGATAATGCGGGCGGCGCGATTGTAGCCAATCCGCAAATGGCGTTGAACCATGGAGATGGAGGCCTGTCCGTTTTTGGTGACCAAAGCCACCGCATCATCATAGCGCTCATCATACTCATCATCCTCATCTGCGGCGGGCTGGATGGCAGCTGCTTCGGTTACTTCTTCATCGTATTCCGGCTTTTCCTGACCTCTTAAAAAGGCGGTGATTTGACCTAACTCGTTTTCGGAAATATAAGCCCCATGAATACGCTGCAGCTTTGCGGTACCGGGCGGCAAAAACAGCATATCTCCGCTGCCGAGCAGATTTTCAGCGCCAACGGTATCAATAATGGTACGGGAATCGGTTCGAGAGGACACCTGAAATGTCAGGCGCGTTGGAAAGTTGGCTTTGATAATGCCGGTTAAGACGTCCACAGAGGGCCGCTGGGTGGCTAAAATCAAATGGATACCGGCAGCTCTGGCCATTTGAGCCAATCGCGTCAGGGCCACTTCAACATCCCGGGATGCAAGCATCATCAGATCGGCAAGCTCATCGATGACAATAACAATGTACGGCAGTTTCTCGGGGGCTTCCTTGTCGGCTGTTTTGGCGGTTTTGTCGACCTTATTGTTATACTGCTTGATATTGCGTGCCGTCATTTCCGAAAGGAGCTCATAACGGTGTTCCATTTCGCGCACCGCCCAAAAAAGTGCATTGGTTGCTTTCTTTGGATTGGTAACGACCGGTGTAATCAGATGGGGGATCCCATCATAGCTGGAAAGCTCAATACGCTTGGGGTCGACCATAATAATTTTGACTTCATCCGGTTTGGATTTGTACAGCAGACTGCAAATCATAGCATTTAAGGCCACACTCTTACCGGTGCCGGTAGCGCCGGCAATCAGCAAATGCGGCATTTTTTCCAGTTCGGCCACGACCGGGTTGCCGACAATATCTTTTCCCAGACACAGCGTTAGCTTTGATTTGGACTTCTCAAAGGTGCTGGAGGCAATGATGTCTTTGAATTTGACCATCTGGCGATCGGTATTGGGGACCTCAATGCCAATGACGGCTTTGCCCGGAATCGGCGCCACAATCCGAATGCTGGTGGCCCGCATGGCCAGTGCCAGATCATCTGTCAGATTAACAATTTTGTTAATCTTTATCCCGGGAGCCGGTTCATATTCAAAAGTGGTAATCACCGGTCCGGGGGCGACTTCAACAACTCTTCCCTGAACACCGAAATCCTCCAGCTTTTTCTCAAGCAGCTGTGACTGCATACGTAAATTTTCATTGTCGGCTGCACCGATTCGAAACTCGGACTCCTCCAAAAAATTTATCGACGGCAGCTGGAAGCCCTTACCGGTTTTCATAAACTTAAACTCTTCCTGCTTGGGCGCTGGAACGGGCTTTATCGGTTTGGCCGTGGTGGCTTTTATTTTGATTTTCTTGGCTTTGGCACGCGTGGTTTTGCGATCGACTTTGGAAAACTTCTTTGACCGCTCACGACGTTCTTTCCATTTCAGATAGAGTGTCATGATGCGGTCTGCGATCGCAGAAATCCATTCCCAGCATTTTAAGCCGAAAGCAATCAGAGAGAAACCGGTTGCCAGAATAAAGCCGACGATCCACAACAGGATCAAGATAATTAAGGTGCCCGTGACATTCGTGTACAGGGTCAGAAAAGATTTTAGCGGGATGCCGACCATACCACCGGCCGAGAACCGGTTGTCGAACAGCAGGTAGCTGTCCTGGCGCACTGCCAGCAGACTGCCGGTCGTCACCACCAGCAGGATGCCCCCGATGAGCGTCGATATTTTGGCTTTGGTCGGATGATCGCCAAAAAAATGGATACTGGTCAATAGCAACAAAAGCGGTATCCAGAAAGCACCGAGGCCGAAGAGTCCGATCAAAATGCCGGCCAGATGTGCACCGAGCAAGCCGAACAGGTTATGAATCTCACCGGTATTCTTAGCGTTGTGAATCGACGGATCGTCCGGGCTGAAGGACAGCAGGCTGATCAGGGTAAATATAACCAGAAAAAAACAAAAAATGCCGATAATTTCTTTGCGCATAGTTATCCGAACCCGAGGCATTAAAGAGAAAGATAAAATGAGCTAGTTAAATTTTAGCCTTGGGCAATCTGCAAGTAAATCCGAAATTCGAATATCGAAATTCGAAACAAATCCAAATATCAAATGCCAAAATGTCCAAAACTAATTGTATTTTATGACTTTCGTAAATTTGGAAAAAGCCTTAATGCGCTGAAAACTTGTCCGTTTGTGGATTTTGGATTTCTGTCATTTGATATTGTTTCGAGTTTCGGATTTAAGATTTCGAAATTTTGCTCCCAATGACCACCGACACATATGCGACTGATGGGAATGTCAGCCAAACGCATCTATATAATGGCAAAAGCTAAACTTCCATAATAAACGGAAGTATAACCGGCCGGCGACCGATGGTAAAGAAAAAATATTGCCGCAACGCGGTTTTAACCTTTGATCGGATGATATCTACCCGATTATGAATATCCGGTGTCACCTCTTCGACAATCTCCAAAACCACGCACTGGGCGTCTTCCAGCAAATGACCGGTTTCAGTTTCAAATACAAAGCCTTTTGAAATAATCTCAGGACCGTAAACGACAACACCGGTTTCTTCGTCAAACGCCATCGTCACAGCGACCATGCCATCTTCTGCCAACACCCGTCGCTCCTTCAAGACACTGCGCCCGACATCGCCGACGCCCTTGCCGTCGATGAGCAGCCGTCCGGTGGCAACCCTCCCGTTCAGGCGGCCGCCGTTTTTGTCAAATTCAACAATCTGGCCATTTTCCGTCAGCAGTATGTTTTCTTTTGGAATGCCCACTCCTTCGGCCAGTCGCGAATGTAAAATCAGGTGACGGTATTCTCCATGGATCGGGATAAAATACCGCGGTTGGGTCAATTTAATCATCAATTTGAGCTCTTCGCGAAAAGCATGCCCGGAAACATGAATGTCCGATATTTTCTCATAGATCACATCAGCGCCTTTGCGATAGAGATTGTTGATTATTTTGGCGATGGCTTTTTCATTTCCGGGAATGAATTTGGAGGATAAAACAACTGTATCCCCTGTTTTTATGTTGATATGCTTGTGAGATCCGGCCGACATTCGGGCCAGGGCGGACATGGGTTCACCCTGGGTCCCGGTGGTGATGATGATGATCTCTTCATCAGCATAATCAGCAAGCTCGTCGATTGAAATTACCTCGTAAGCAGCGGTATCCAGATACCCCAGTTCGCTGGCAATATGAACACTGGCTTCAATACTTTTACCATCAAAAATAATCTTTTTCCCGTTGGCCTTGGCAATATCCAAAATAACCTGAATGCGAGCAATATTGGAGGCAAACAACGCCACTATCACACGGCCGCTGCTTTCGGTGATAATCCGCAGCAATGCACCACAAATTTCTTTGTCGGTGATGGGATATCCCTCTCGTTCCACATTGGTGGAATCAGAGAGCAAAGCCAGCACCCCCTCTTCTCCGAATTTGGCAAACTTGTTTACATCCGTGGCCATCCCGTCAACGGATCCATAGCCAATCTTAAAATCACCCGTATGGATGATTCTACCCATCGGTGATTGGATGGAAATCCCCACGCCGTCCATTACACTGTGACCGACACGAATAAATTCCAGGGTGAACGGGCCTAATTTCAAGGCTTCACCCGGCAATATGGCGTGCAGATCCATGTGACCGCTATGCTCGTGCTCCTCCATTTTCTTGCGAACCAGGCCCAGAGTAAAAGGAGTTCCGAATACCGGTGCCCTGACCTCCTTTAATAAATAAGGTAAAGCGCCAATATGATCTTCGTGCGCATGTGTCAGAACAATACCGGCCACACGGGGTTCGTTCTGGCG
>JASFIG010000121.1:0-11436 GCA_050122795.1 Desulfobacterales bacterium | reverse complement strand
AACAAGTTGGCGCCTAAAACAGCACTCGGCGGCAGATCGGAAGCGCTTAGCAGGGCTTGAGTATTTCGGCAGGCCCCGGAGAAAAGAGTTTCGACAGCTGCAACAAAATAAGCCGTAAACGTCCGCAAATCGTTGTCGTTTTTATCCAGAGATACCCAGGCATCGGAGATATCAAACGTCTCCAGCCAACTTTGAATCAGAACACTTTTACCGTATCCGGCCGGAGCCGAAACCAGGGTTAGCGGCCTGCTGCGACGCTGATCAAGGCGTTCCAATAGATGTGGTCGGTGAACATGAATCCTGTCAAGCGGGGGTCGGTGCAGTTTGGTGGTTATTAAGGTGTTAGAGGTTGTTTTGCCTGACATGTAACAGTACCCAGGAATAAGTTGTATATGTTGTGCCGAGATGCACAACAAATTAACATAAAAGGATTTAAAATCAATAAATTACTTTCTAGCAAAAGGATAAATTGTAGATAGCGGGGATTTCATCATTCTCGAAGAAGCCGATTGGATCTTATTTATTCCAATCTTAAATATTTTGGGTGGTTTCGAATTAAGTGCCTGAGAAGCCCGCCTGCATATTGCATCATGCAAGGCAATCAATTTTGGCTTGCCTAAAACTAGAGATGTCGTGCCTAACGTGAAATCTGGTAGGGCTGAAAATTTGTCAGATGTACTGAGGAAATATGTAATTTGGATTTTGTGAGATTGGACTCATTGAGCTAAAAATTAAAAAAGGCTTTCTGGGTGACTAAATCTTTAGCCCGCAGAAAGCCTTTTTTGGGTATTTCTTTTAGTTTTTGATTCAGAAATGAGGAGCAATCTTTAATATTATAAACTGTATTTTCGGTTTCTAAATGAGCAGTTTTTTCGATGGGCAAGGCCGCACAAGGTTTTTTGTTTGCGGCGTACTTGAAGTACGTCGCAGACAGAAAACCGCGGAGAACACAGGCCATCGGAAAAAGGGCCTTTTAGGAACCGAAAATTAGGTGCCGATGTTCCAGGAAGCCAGATACTGTTTCTGCTCGGCGGTAAGCCGGTCGATCTTGGTCCCCATGGCCGCCAGTTTTTCCTTGGCGATTTGCTTGTCTATTTTTTCCGGGACCGGGTATACCTGTTTGGCCAAGGGCTTCTTATTTTTGACCATAAACTCGATGCTCAGCGCCTGGTTGGCAAAGCTCATATCCATGACACTGGAGGGATGACCTTCAGCAGCCGCCAGGTTGATCAGGCGGCCCTCGCCCAGCACGTTAATGCGGCGCCCGTCTTTTAAAGTAAATTCTTCGGTAAACGGCCGAATCATGCGCCGTGATGTGGCCAGCTTCTCCAGACCCCCCAGGTCGAGCTCAACGTTAAAATGGCCGGAATTGGCCACGATGGCGCCATCTTTCATTGTGGTAAAATGCTCTTTGCGGATGACATTAATATTGCCGGTCAGAGTGCAGAAAAAATCACCGATGCGGGCAGCTTTGCTGATCGGCATAACCGTAAATCCGTCCATGACCGCTTCGAGCGCCGGCAGCGGATCGACTTCGGTGACAATTACATTGGCTCCCATGCCGCGGGCTCGCATGGCGACACCCCGGCCGCACCATCCATAACCGCAGACCACGAAATTCGTTCCGGCCAGCAGACGGTTGGTGGCCCGGATGATTCCGTCCACCGTACTTTGGCCGGTGCCATAACGGTTATCAAAAAAATGTTTTGTCTGCGCGTCATTGACCGCAATGATCGGATACTGCAAAACCCCGTCTGCAGCCATGCTCCTGAGCCGGATGATGCCCGTTGTGGTCTCCTCGGTTCCACCCCGAACATGGGATAGAAGTTCGGTGCGCTCCGAATGCAGGGTCGATACCAGATCGGCGCCATCATCCATGGTGTACTGCGGTTTGGCGTCCAGCACGGCATTGATGTGCTTGTAGTAGGTTCGATTATTTTCGCCTTTAATCGCAAACACGGGGATCTTGTCGTGTTTTACCAAAGATGCGGCCACGTCGTCCTGGGTGCTGAGCGGGTTGGAAGCACACAGGGCCACTCGGGCACCGCCGGATTTGAGCGTTTGCATCAGGGAGGCGGTTTCAGTGGTCACATGCAGACATGCGGCCAGACGAACACCTTTGAGTGGCTTTTCCTTGCTAAATCGTTTTCGGATGCGGTTTAAAACCGGCATATTCTGGTTGGCCCATTCAATTCGCAGGGCGCCGTCTTTGGCAAGCTTGTTATCCTTAACATCATATTTCATCGGCAATCTTTCTCCTTTACAGGCCTGCTTTGTCTTTTAACACATCAGCCATCTCGGTGTTTTCCCATGAAAAATCCGGGTCATTGCGGCCAAAATGACCATAGGCTGCCGTTTTACGATAAATCGGACGCAACAAATCCAGATGTTCTATAATGGCCGCCGGTCTCAAATCAAACACGTCAGAAACGATTTCCTCAACTCTTGATTTGGGTACCGCACCGGTGCCCATCAAGTCAACCATAACAGATACGGGCTCGGCCACGCCGATGGCATAAGCCACCTGAATTTCACATTTCTTTGCCAGCCCGGCTGCGACGATATTTTTAGCAATGTGGCGCCCCATGTAAGAGGCGCTGCGATCCACCTTGGATGGATCTTTGCCGGAGAAGCAGCCACCCCCGTGACTGCCCTGGCCGCCATAGGTATCCACAATGATTTTGCGTCCGGTCAGGCCGCAATCCCCCATGGGACCACCGATCACAAATCGCCCGGTAGGATTGATGAAATAGCGCGTATCCCCGTCGGTCATTTCGCGAGGGATGACCTTTTTGATGACTTCCTCGATGATCGCTTCTTTCAGATCGTCATAGGTCACATCCGGTTTGTGCTGGGCCGATACCACCACCGTGTCCACCCGTTTGGGCGTCCCGTTTTCATATTCAATCGTAACCTGGGATTTTCCGTCGGGTCTTAAAAAATCCAGGGCACCATTTTTGCGGACCTTGGCCAGCCGATGGCACAGCTTATGCGCATAGGAAATGGGCATCGGCATCAATTCGGGCGTCTCATCGGTGGCGTATCCGAACATCAGCCCCTGATCCCCGGCACCCTGCTCCTTGTACAGGCCGGATCCGGCATTGACGCCCTGGGCAATATCCGGAGATTGGCGATCAATACTGGTAATGACCGAGCAGGTCTGACAGTCAAACCCCATCTGGGAGGAGCAATATCCGATATCCCGGATGGTATCCCGTACGATTTGAGGCATATCAACATAACACTCGGTGGTAATTTCGCCGGATATAAAAGCCAGCCCTGTCGTAACAAGGGTCTCGCAGGCAACCCGGCAGTTTTTATCCTGAGCCATAATGGCATCCAGGACGGAATCGGATATGGCGTCGGCGACTTTATCCGGATGTCCTTCAGTTACCGATTCTGATGTAAACAAATATTTTTCCATATGGATCTCCTTGATCGGTTTTCAAAAATTTGTCGGGCAATGGCGTCAAAGAGCCGATCGGGCCACAAATTTTATATTTTAGCTCAAATAACACAAATTAGCAAAATAAAATTTGTTGAAGTTTTGGGTTCTTACACTAGCCCTGCATATAAGTCAAGGTGGGGCTTGTATGCTGCACTTGATTGCCGGCAGCGCTCGAGCAATTTTGCAACACGATGAATTTTGACACAATCGGGCCGGTTGCTTCGATTCGATCTTGACATGAATCGCTTATAGCGGTATGACATTTTTAAATGAGCAGATTGCTATTATCGCATTCTTTACCAAAATCTGGAAGAAACTCTGTACCAATTCAGCGTTACTGCTAAAAACTGAAAAAAATCTCCCCCGAACCGATACTTCGATGCTTTAGCACATCAACCGACTTTTTACTCCGGTAACATTGAACTACCGCCCCATCTCATCTGAACATTAGAAAAAGCTCACAAATTCTCTGCGCACGCCACAGCAAAAAATTGCTATCAGACCCCGGTCCGGATGTTGAAGACAAGGTTAAGCTGGGCTACCGATTTTCAGATTCCGATTCGCTTTGCCTGCAGGCAACGCCCCCGTCTGCTCACCGAGCTCAATCAATAGCATTGATGTTAACAAATGCCGATAGAAAGGAGGAATGTCTTATGAGGATAAACCGACGGGAGTTCATCCAGATCACAGGGGCTGCCGCCGCCGGTCTGGCGTTAAGCAGTTGCGCCGGTAGGGGGGATATTTTCGGGCCGGCAAGAGAGGAGGCCAGAGCCCTCCAGATCCAGGATGCCAAGGAAACCACCACCATCTGCCCATACTGTGCGGTGGGTTGCGGGGCCATTGTGCATACCGCCAACACCGGTACAAAGCGCGCCATCAATGTCGAAGGCGATCCGGACCATGTGATCAACCGCGGCGCCCTGTGCTCCAAGGGAGCGGCCCTGCGGCAGCTGGCCGAAAACGACCAGCGGATCACCCAGCCAATGTACCGCGCTCCCTATGCCAGAGAGTGGAAAAAGGTGGATTGGGATTGGGCCCTTACAAAGATCGCCCAAAAAGTAAAGGCCACCCGCGATGCCACTTTTGAGGTCCGCAATGCCCAGGGCCAGGTCGTCAATCGCACCATGGGTATTGCCTCGGTGGGCTCGGCCGCGCTGGACAACGAAGAGTGCTGGACGTATCAGGCTCTGATGCGGGCGATCGGACTGGTCTATATCGAGCATCAGGCCCGTATCTGACATAGCGCCACTGTTGCGGCTCTGGCAGAGTCGTTCGGACGCGGTGCGATGACCAATCACTGGATTGATATCAAAAACAGTGACTGCATTATGATTATGGGCAGCAATGCTGCCGAAAACCACCCCATTTCTTTTAAATATGTCACCGAGGCCCAGCAAAACGGCGCCAAGCTCATCAGCGTGGATCCGCGGTTCACGCGCACATCGGCCCGGGCGGATCTTTATGCGCCCATGCGGTCGGGAACCGATATTGCCATCCTCGGCGGCATGATCAAGTACATCATCGACAACAATCTTTACAACAAGGAATATGTAACGGCTTATACCAACGCACCGTTTATCGTCGGCACCGACTATTCTTTTGAAGACGGCCTGTTTGCCGGTTACGACAAACAAAGCAAAACGTATGACAAGAAAAAATGGGCCTTTGAGATGGATGCCAACGGGGTCCCCAAAAAAGATCGCACCCTGGAGCATCCCCGCTGCGTGTTTCAAACCTTAAAAAAACATTTCGACCGCTACGATATCGACCTGGTCTCCAAAATCAGCGGCACCCCGAAAGATGCGCTCATAGAAATCTATACATCTTACGGGGCCACCGGCGCCAGGGGTAGAGCCGGCACCATCATGTATGCCATGGGCTGGACCCAGCACACCGTGGGGACCCAGAATATCAGAACCATGGCCATTATTCAGCTGCTGCTGGGCAACATGGGCGTCTCGGGCGGGGGTGTCAATGCGCTGCGCGGAGAGTCCAACGTACAGGGCTCCACCGACCATTGCCTGCTGTGGCACATCTGGCCCGGTTATCTGAAGACCCCGCGCGCATCGAATTTTTCGCTGGCAGCCTATAACCAGAAGTGGACACCCAGCAGTAACGATCCGCTATCGGCCAACTGGTGGCAAAATTATCCCAAGTATTCCATCAGCCTGCTCAAATCGTTTTTCGGCGACAACGCCATCCCCAAAAACGATTATGGCTATGATTGGCTACCCAAGGTCGACGACGGCAAGCATTATTCCTGGTTGGATCTGTTTGATGAAATGTACAAGGGCACCTTTAAGGGCTTTTTTGCCTGGGGACAGAACCCCGCCTGCAGCGGGGCGCACGCGGGTAAAACCCGCGAAGCACTTAAAAATCTGGACTGGATGGTCAACGTCAACATCTTTGACAACGAGACCGGCTCGTTCTGGCGCGGCCCGGGCGAGGATCCGGCGACGATTAAAACCGAGGTGTTTTTTCTGCCGGCTGCGGTCTCAATCGAAAAAGAAGGCAGCATCACCAACAGCGGGCGCTGGAGTCAGTGGCGCTACGAGGGCCCCAAGCCGCTGGGCAACAGCCGGCCCGACGGTCAGATCATCATGGAACTGGGCCATAAAATTAAAGCCCAGTACAAAGATGGCGGCACCTTCCCGGAACCGATCCGCAACCTCAAATGGGACTATCTGTCCAGAGGCAAGTACGACCCCCATGCAGTGGCCAAGGAAATCAATGGATATTTTATAAAAGATGTGACGATCAAAGACAAAACGTTTAAAAAAGGCACCCTGGTACCCAGCTTCGCCTATCTGCAGGCCGACGGCTCGACCTCATCGGGTAACTGGCTTTACTGCAACAGCTACACTGAAAAGGGCAACATGGCAGCGCGGCGCAGCACCAAAGACGCTTCCAACAACATCGGCCTCTATCCCGAATTCGCCTGGTGCTGGCCGGTCAACCGCCGCATCATTTACAACCGCGCTTCAGTGGATCTGAAGGGGCAACCCTGGGATAGATCGCACTGGGTCATCAAGTGGGACGGCGCCAAATGGTCGGGTGGCGATGTACCCGATGGCGGCTGGCCGCCAATCGGCAGCTTTGATAATCCCAATCCCAAAAGCCGACATGCCTTCATTATGCGCAAGCACGGCCACGGGCAGATATTTGGTCCGGGCCGCGCCGACGGGCCGCTGCCGGAGCACTACGAGCCGATGGAATGTCCGGTCGAGAAAAACTTTATGAGTGCTACCTACACCAACCCCACCGCTCCGACCTACGCCACCAAGGCCGATGTTTACATGACATGCGACCCGCGGTATCCGTATGTGGGCACCACCTACCGGGTCGTGGAGCACTGGCAGAGCGGCGTGATGACCCGCAACCAGCCCTGGCTGTTGGAACTGCAGCCCCAGGTGTTTGTGGAGATGAGCGAAGAGCTGGCAGCGCTAAAGGGCATCAAAAACGGTGAACGGGTACTGGCGAGCTCAGCCCGGGGCAAACTGGAATGCACGGCAATCGTTACCAAGCGTATGCAACCGCTTAAGGTGGCCGGGACGACCGTTCATCAGGTGGGCTTCCCCTGGTGCTATGGCTGGCAAACGCCGGCCAGCGGCAAGGAAAAAAGCGCCAACCTGCTGACGCCTTCCACCGGTGATCCCAACACGCGCATACCGGAAACCAAGGCCTTTATGGTCAACATACAGAAGGTATAGAAGGAGGTGATCGCATGAGTAAGTCATTTTTTATTGATACCACACTTTGTACGGCCTGCAGGGGCTGTCAGGTGGCCTGCAAGCAGTGGCACGATCTGCCTGCAGAAACAACTGAAAATCGCGGGACTTACCAGAATCCGGCCGATCTCTCCTTCGATACTTACAAACTGGTAAGAATGCGTGAGACAATCGTCGACGGGCGGTTGCGGTGGCTGTTTTTCCCGGACCAATGCCGCCACTGTCTCGAAGCGCCCTGCCTGGAGACTGCCGGAGATGCGGCTGCTATTTTTTATGATGAGCCCTCCGGGGCAGTGATTTACACAGCGGCAACTAAAACTTTGGACGCGGATGAGATCATCGAATCCTGCCCGTACAACATCCCGCGCAAAGCCCCCGATGGCACCCTGGCCAAATGTGATATGTGCTATGACCGGGTTGCCGCCGGGATGTCACCGGCCTGCGTCAAAACCTGCCCGACAGGTGCGATGAATTTTGGGGATCGAGCCGAAATGTTGGATCTGGCCCAGAAACGGTTGACAGTGGTGCGAAAAGCCCACCGTGGCGCCATGCTGCTGGATGCGGACGACATACGCGTCATTTTTATGGTTGCTTACGCGCCCCATCTTTATCACGAACATGCTGTGGCCTCAACTGCCGGCTACGGCATTTCGCGACAGGCGGCGCTGCGGCGGATGTGGCGGCCACTGAAACATTTGGTCTCACCTTTTGTTTAAATCTGCATGCAAATTTAAGCAAAAACAAAGTTCATAACCAACAATCATATGTACAGGGGAGACGGTTTTACCGGCTCCCCTTTTTAAATATTGAATGATATGGTAGGCTCATTTAGGTCCTATATTACAGTATTAAGTTTTCAGAGGACAGAAGGCAGATGACAGAAGGAGATGCCATGACAGCTGATCTGGCCATCACATCCCAACAAATTAAACAGGCGGTTGCAGCGCTTAAAAAGCTGCGACCGGCTTATGCAGACCTTTTAAATTTTTACGAAAACATTTTTGTGGCCCAGGAAGATGCCAAAGGTCAAATCGGTATAGAACCCACAGAGATCAGCGCGGAAACGCTGGCGCTCAAACGCAAGGAAAAATTTTCGCTGATTGGGATATCAGAGTTCGTCGTCGACCATAAGGCGGCAACCGCTCTGTTAAAACGGCTCTGCCGGATAACTGAAACAGGCAACGACGAAATGGCGGAAGCTGCCAGGACCATTCGAAATGCTATAACTGCCGGAGAACTGGATGCGCGCGTCGTATTTGCAGCACTGTTAAATACAGACGATGCTTTTTTAGAAAAAATCGAAAAGAACATGGGCATCGACAAAAAGACCCTGGCTTTTATGGCCTACAATAGCATAAAACCATCTTTGGTTCATTGCGCCGAGCAGCTGGCATCTTACCTGGATCCAGACGATGCATGGGACAGGGGATTTTGTCCCGTATGCGGTAGTGCACCCGGGTTCTCATTGTTTGAAGACGAAGGAAAACGCATTTTATTTTGCGGGTTTTGCTGGCATCAGTGGACAGCTCAAAGAATTTATTGCCCGTTTTGTGAAAATAAAGATAGCAAAACCTTACATTATTTCTTCAGTGAAAAAGACAAAGACTATCGGATCGATGTCTGTGACAGCTGTCAAACATATTTGAAAGCTATCGACCAGCGCAACACAGACCGACTGATTTATCCGCCGCTGGAATTCGTGGCCAGTTTGCATCTGGACATCAAAGCACAGGAAATGGGTCTTAAGAGTGGCATTCAGCTGATGCTATAATAAAGGTTCAAGGGTTCTGCGTTCTGCGTTCAAAGGTTGAAAGACGAATGCTATGAAAATAACATTATGCGCTTATCCAGAAAGTCCAAGTTGCCAGAAAAGAATTTTTGTGGGAGCGGCTTCCAGCCGCGATCATTCAATTTCGCGGCTGGAAGCCGCTCCCACAACCAACTCAACTTGCTCTTTTCAGATAACCGCTTAACATTAAATATCCTCTGAACCCCGAACCTGTGAACCTGCGATCCTATGAACTTTTTTAACAAATACGAAACCCTTTCGACTCATTTAAAGCATGTTATGATAGTGAGCGGTCTGGGGCTACTGCTGATGGCGATAGTGCCGCTGACTGCCGGTGCTGCAGATCAGAAAGATATCGGCGATCTGTTGCAGGATGCAGGTGCGCCTGCGGAGGAAGTGGTACAACTGGAGACCGCCTGGTCGGTGGATCGGGCGCGTCCCGCAGATACAGTGACACTGGCTGTTGTGGTCGATATTAAAGACGGATTTCATATAAACGCGGATGCCGGTCAAATCAAGCCTTTCGAAAATCTCAAACTCTACCCCACCAAAGTTCAGGTTCTGGCAGCCTCTGAAGGCGTTAACATTGCGAGCGCCCGCTACCCGCAAGCCAAACCCTTTAAAGTAGAATACGCCAGCGAAGAGCTCATGTCGTTTGCCGGCCGCACGATCATAACCCTTTCGATGAATTTGGATGAGCAGATACCTCTGGGGACGATTGGCCTGGATATCCAGGTAGAATATCAAGCCTGTTCTGATCGTTTCTGCCTGTTTCCTGAAAAGAAAAAGCTGCAGGCCGCCCTGCCGGTGGTCGAAGCCGGCACACCGGTAACCCGCGTTAATTCCGAGCTTTTTGCCAATCTGGAGGTCAGCGCAGACGTTTCAGGGACTGGCGGAATTAATTTCAGCCTGTTCGGCTGGGAATTTTCACTTAATCCAGCGTCGGGGATGGGGCGCATCATGTTGCTCCTGGTGGCGGCTTTCGGCGGAATGCTGCTGAATTTAACGCCCTGTGTTCTACCGCTGATACCGATTAAAATTATCAGCCTGTCGCATGCTGCCGACAACCGCCGGCGCTGCTTTTTACTGGGGCTGATGATGTCACTGGGCGTGCTGGCGTTTTGGGGCGTGCTGGGTATTTTGATTGCCCTGGTCAGTGACTTTACCGCCACCAACCAATTGTTCCAGTATCCGCTTTTTACCATCCTGGTGGGCACTGTCATCGGGATCATGGCACTGGGGATGTTCGGCTTTTTTTCGCTTCGCCTGCCCCAATTCCTTTATGTGATCAACCCGCGGCAGGACAGTCTGCAGGGTTCTTTTGTCCTGGGCATTCTGGCCGCAGTTTTGTCAACACCCTGCACCGCGCCTTTTATGGGCGCCGCCGCTGCCTGGGCCGCCACAAAGGCACCGCTGATGACCCTGACCACTTTTGCCGCCATCGGCGGCGGTATGGCCCTGCCGTATTTGCTGCTCTCGGCGTTTCCCAATCTGGTCAATCGGATGCCCAAGGCCGGACCGGCCAGTGAGCTCATCAAGCAGGTCATGGGCCTGTTTATGCTGGCAGCGGCTGCTTATTTTTTTGGCGTCGGCGTCAGTGCCCTGCTGAGCTCACCGCCCAATCCGCCCAGCAAAATATTCTGGTGGCCGGTTATGATTCTGATATCGGCCGGTGGTGCCTGGCTGGCGTTAAGGACGCTGCAACTGGCCTCCAGCAATGTAATCAAAACGGTTTTTGTCGGCCTGGGCCTCATTTTGATTGCCGTGCCGATCTGGGGTGCCGTGCGTCTGGCAGACAAGGGCCCGATTGACTGGATTCATTATACCCCCGAACGCTTCGAAGCGGCCATCGGTCAAAAAAAGGTCGTCTTGATGGATTTTACGGCCGAATGGTGTTTAAACTGCAAGGCACTCGAGGAAGGTGTTCTGCATGATCGCCGGATAATTAATGCTCTGGCAAAAACAGATGTGGCAGCGATGAAAGTCGACATTACCGGCAATAATCCGGACGGTAAAGCAAAACTCAAGCAGGTCGGCAGCCTGACCGTACCGCTGCTGGTTGTGTTCTCATCCAGCGGCCAGCTGGTATTTAAAAGCGACTTTTATACTGTGGATCAGGTGTTGGAAGCAATTAAGCGAGCGCAGTCACTCACTATTTCCGGGTTGAGGCACAATTGGAAAACAACCGAGGACGATAGTTGAGCATAAGTCATCCGTTCTCGTGCTCGTCCTCGAAAATTAAACTAATACGCAACACGCACAACATTTACAGCTCTAAAAATTTCTGAATCTTCTTTTCCAAATCTCTTTCGGAACGCCTGCCCGGCAGCTTTTTAACAATCTGGCCGTTCTTTACCAGAAAAATCATTGGTATGGCAAATATCGAAAATTTTTTAACGGCGGATTCTCCATACCAGTAGACCGGAAAACCCACCTTTAACTTATCTATAATGGGCTGCATCGCCCGGGGC
>JASFIG010000120.1:0-11488 GCA_050122795.1 Desulfobacterales bacterium | reverse complement strand
ACGGGCGATGACGACGGCGAGCAAAACGGCATCATCGATGATCCGTCAGGACTGGGCGCTGCACCGGCCGGCTCGGTTTCATCGGGCGGCGGCGCAGGCGGCTGCTTCATCGGCACCCTCAGCAACCATTTCACATTTTTCCCTTTTTAATGGCGTCAGATGACTCGCTTCTGGTTCCTAGCTACTGATTTTTACAGCAGACAAGCAGCGCCTCACAGAGAGCGCATGTACCTGCCATTTATGTAATACGACACCATTGAAAACATCCAAGGACGAGGACGAGTAGGAGGACGATTACGACAAAACACATGAGCTTTCATCCTCGTCGTCGTCCTCGTATTCGTCCTCGAGAACTCAAATCATCTCTCACGCATAACGCGCAGGCCGCAACCTACCCCCCGTCTTCTAACCTCTGTCTTCTGTCTTCTGTCTTCTAACATCTGGCCCTTGAACAAAAGACTTGACTCCCGGGCGCTGTTTTTAGAAATTGGGGTCTATGACGGCTTTGACAATTGAAGAAATCCGCAACGCCCGCCGCAACCTGCAGGGCATCATCCGGCCAACCCCGTTTGAGCGCTCCACCGCCCTTAGTGCGAAAACCCGTATGGAGGTTTTTTTAAAAGAGGAGTGTTTGCAGCGTACGGGCTCGTTTAAATTACGGGGTGCCTACCACAAGATCGCCTCCCTTGGCGCGCGCGAAAAATCAACAGGCATCGTCACCAGCTCGGCCGGAAACCATGCCCAGGGCGTCGGCTATGCTGTCAGCCGCTTCAAGATTCCCTGCCGCATTTATGTGCCCCGGACGGTTCCCCGTATCAAACTGGAAGCCATTCAACAATACCCGGTTGAGGTGGTCATCAAAGGCCGTCTGTTTGATGAGGCCCACGCAGCCGCACTGGCGGATGCTGAGGAATCCGGCCGGGTGTTTATCCCGGCTTTTGATGATCCCCTGATCATGGCCGGCCACGGTACCCTGGGGCTCGAGATGCTGGAAGCGGTGTCTGATCTGGATGCCGTGCTGGTGCCGGTCGGCGGGGGCGGTTTGATTGCCGGAGTGGCCACTGCCGCCAAAGCGGTCAATCCGGCCATCCGGATCATCAGCTGTCAGTCGGTCGCCTCCTGCGCGATGACGCGGTCCCTGGAGGAAAACCGGCCGTATTTGACCTTCCCTTCTGAAGAGACCATCGCCGAGGGTCTTGAGGGCGGCATCAGTGAAATTACCTTTGAGCTTGGCCGTCGCCTGATTGATTGCATGGTGCTGGTCACAGAAGATGACATCCGTTCCGCTATCCGCTTTTTACACACCCATCACGGTCTGGTGGTGGAAGGATCCGGGGCCGTGGGCGTCGCCGCCCTTTTGCACGATCATTGGTCGGACCCGGACTGCAAAGTGGGGGTGATCCTGACCGGCGGCAACATAGATGAACGACTGTTTGGACAAATCACCGCCGATCCACCTTAAGCACAACAACCATATATTGATTCTTCGAGGATGAGGACAGGTACGATAAGTGGCATGAGCCTTCGTCGTCGTCCTCGTACTCGTCCTCGAGAACTCAAACCATCCCTCACGCACAACACTCAACGCATAGCTCGCAACCCGTTACCCGCAACGCGGCATCCTAAGCCGCCAGTTCCCCGGCCAGCACGCCGCGCGGTAGCACCGAGATCGCCATGCGCTCGGCTACCCCGTAAATCCGACGCATCTTGTCCAGCAGGTCTACCTGCAAGCGGTGCTTGAGCAAACGCTGGGGATCGTCCTGAGCCAGACGCGCTGCTTGCTGCTGTAACAGCCGATTACCAAGCTTCCAAAGTGTGTCGCGTCGGGATACGACCTCCTGTGCCGCCCGCTCGTCTTTTTCGACGATGGCCCGCAGACCTGCCTGCGCAGCTTCGCGCGTGGCCTCGTAAAGCTGCTCGAGCAGGGTCCCGGTGGTCTCACTGACGGTAAACCCTTCTTCCTGGAAAGACTTGCCCAGGAGTACCAGCTCGCGCCCGAGCGCGGCACTGATGCTTTCAATTTCACCCGTCGCATACACCAGCTGCCCGAGCTCGTCGGATTCCTTGTCTGTCAGGTTCTCGCGACCGACCTGCTGCAGGTAATGCAGGACAGCCTCCCGCAATACCACCACCTGATCGTGAACCTGCGAGATCTCTCGAAAATCCCGGTTTTGGAAAGCCGCCGGCACACTGTCCATTATCTGATCGACCAGCCTGGCCATATGACCGAGCTCAAGGCGAGCCCGCTCGAGCGCCAGTGAGGGAACGCGCCTCAGCTCTTTGTCCAAAAACTTGGGCTGAACGATGACGGTCTCATCCACTTCACGTTCTGGCACCAGCCGGCGTACCAACCGGGCAAGCAACCCACTGAACGGCAAAAAAATCACCATGTTGGCAAGCGCCCAGATGGTGGCGGCATTGGCGATCTGCCGCGGGACTTCCTGGGCAAGGCGCTCGGCGCCTTGCAGATCCGGATAGGAAGCTGACACCCAAATGGCAAGGCTCGCGAGTTGATCGATAAAGGCAATCCATATGGCAGCCCCGAGTATATTGTAGGTGACGTGCACTGCCGCCGCACGCAGCGCGTCCGGAGGTTTGCCCAGTGAGGCCAGCAACGCCGTCACGCAGGTGCCGATTTTAGCACCGAAGACGATGGCAATGCCGGCCGGCAGTGTGACAAAACCCTGGGTGGCCATCACCACCGCCAGACCGATGGTCGCCGACGACGACTGCACCAGCGCTGTGAAAAGCGCGCCGATGAGCATCCCCAGGATTGGCCGCTCCATGGAACGCATCAACTCGATGAAGCCCTCGTGCGTTCGCAGCGGTGACATGGCATCACCCATGGCCGCCATGCCGTAAAAAATCAGACCGAGCCCCATTAGCATGTCACCGTAATAACGCGCGCGGCTGTTTTTCCCGATAAAGATCATGCAGAAACCGATAGTAATTAGAGGCAGCGCCGCTGCGGTGACATTGAAGGCCACAATCTGAGCCGTTACAGTGGTGCCGACATTTGCGCCAATAATCACCCCCACCGACTGGACCAGGGTCATGAGGCCAGCACTCACAAAGCCCACCACCAGAACGGTGGTGACCGATGAGGACTGAATGACTGCAGTTACCAGGGCCCCGGTGAATGCCCCGGTTACCGCGTTGCGGGTCAGCTTGGTGAGCAGCATTTTCATTTGCTCGCCGGCCGCTGCTTTGAGGCCGTCGGTCATCTTTTCCATGCCGTATAAAAAAAGCGCCAGCCCTCCGAGCAGTCCCACCCCCATGGCCAGAAAATTCATGGGTTTCGAAGCGTCTTCATCTGCCGCCGCAATCTGCGGCCAGAGCAGGATGACAGCTGTGAGTGCCACCGGAAAAAACATCTGCAGCAACCCCCGTTGCGACAGGTTGTGGCCGGCCACAAGCGGAATCGCGGATTTCGACGCAAAATTGTGATCGTTTCGTAAAGAGATTACGTCCCTTTTATTCATTTTGTTCGGCTTCATTTTGGACCTCAGTTCTGGTTTTCATATGGCCTATTGACAACAATGATTTATCATTTAGTCTGAACAGACAGCTGGAAAGATATGCATTCTAATCAAAATGGTAAAGAGAAGGAGGGCAACGGTATCGTTTTGCTCGGCAGAGCGAATCGAAATTCCGCAATCCGCAATCTGAAATCCGCAATCGATTAACCCCCGAACCTATCTTGTCCTGAAAAACTTAATCGCCAGCAAAACGGTGGGGGCCAGATGAAAGCACAGATCGAATATATCGACCGCCCGGGTCAGTTTGCCGTTCTTGAGCATGATCAATTTCTCGACCACATGCGGCATGGGGCTGAAGGGCGCCAGCAGCATAAAGGCCGCGATAAAAATCAGAACCGGATAGGATACGCTGTCAAGTATCCGCCACATGTTGATATCTCCGTCAGAACGCCTTGCCGGCATGGCCGCTGGGCTAAAGAATTGTGAGGGCCACAGCAAAGGGAATATGCGCAACAAAAATTCTACAACTCGCAGCCCGCAACCGGAAACGCTGTTCTGGCTGTTGGCTGCTTTATGCAAAGGCTATCATACACCTTACAAATGGCGCATGTGCCCGCCATTTTTGCAATACGCCACCATTGAAGACATCCGAGGACGCGGACGAGCAGGAGGACGAGTACGATAAAAAAGCATGCGCTTTCGTCCTCGTCGTCGTTCTCGTACTCGTCCTCGAGAACTCAATCCATCATTCACGCATAACCCGCAACCCGTAACGCGTGAACTCTGAACCTTTGAACCCTGAACCCTTGCTTGTCCTCCGTAGTTTCAACGAAGGAGGAAACCCTTATCCCCAAAAATCTTCCTTCAGAATACGCTCCATGTTAGCCACCAGAAACTCGGCATTGCTTTCGTCAAAAGGCATGGGCGGCCGGATTTTAATCACGTTTTCAAAAGGGCCGTCCGTGCCCAGAAGAATGCCGGCATTGCGCATGCGGTTGACAATAAATTCAGCCTCTTCCTTGGCCGGTTCGAGGGTGTCACGGTCGCGCACCAGTTCAACACCCAAAAAAAGTCCCGATCCGCGCACATCGCCGACAATCGGAAAACGATCGATGAGCGGGATCATTCCGGCAAGCATCCGTTTTCCGGCTTTCAGGGCGTTGGCCTGTAGATTTTCTTCAATTACCACCTCAAGCACGGTCAAGCCCGCCGCGCAGGAGACTGCGTTGCCGCCGAAGGTGCTGAAAAACTCCATGCCGTTGTCAAAGGATTCGGCAATCTCAGGGGTGGTGATCACGGCGCTGATGGGGTGCCCGTTACCGATGGGTTTTCCCAGAACCACGATGTCGGGCACCAGATGTTCGGCTTCGAAAGCATAAAAATGGGTGCCAATCCGACCATAACCGGTCTGTACTTCGTCGGCGATGCACAGCCCGCCGGCCTTGTGGACCCGGCGGTATACCTCCGACAAGTAACCTTCGGGCAGGAAAATTTGCCCGGCGACGCTCGGACAGGTTTCGGCGATAAATCCGGCCAGACCCATTCCTTCGCCCTGCAGTTTGCGGATGATGCCCTCAACGTGCCCTGCATATTTAATGGCAGCCTGCGGATCGTCTGAGCGGTAACGGCCCCGGTAGAGATCAGGGATCGGCGCCGTATGCACCCACGATGGCGCTCCTTTACCACCGGGGCCATTATGTTTGTAGGGGCTGATATCGATCAGCGAAGTGGTATGACCGTGGTAGGCGGCCTCGAGCACAATCATGTCACGTTGTCCGGTATAGGCTCTGGCCAGGCGCAGGGCCAGCTCGTTTCCTTCGCTGGCCGAATTAACGAAAAAGCAGACGCTCAAGGGCGCCGGCAGGGTATCGCACAAGCGCTCGGCATAGCGGTTGATGAAATCGTGAAGGTAGCGTGTATTGGTGTTCAAGACCGACATTTGCCGACTGACAGCTTCCACCACCCTGGGGTGACAGTGACCGACATGGGGGACATTATTATAGGCATCGAGGTATCTGCGTCCGGTGTCGTCGAACAGGTACTGCCGCCATCCGCGCACCATCTTTATCGGTTTGCGGTAGCCGATGCTCAGATTGCGACCGATGTATTTGCGGCGCGCGGCCAGAGTGTCTGAAGCGCTGGGATCCGGCGCCGGGAAACGATCCTGCGGGATGCCGATAACAAGATTCGGATCCGGTGAAAACAGCTTCCAGAGATTTTGCTCACTGGCTCGAACCACGCCCGGAAAATAACAGTCCAGGTCCAGCAAATCCGTGATAATTTGAAAGTGTACGTGGGGTGTCCAATTACCGTTATCATCCGCAGAGCCGATCCAGCCGATTTGCTGCCCGGCGGCTATGGGCTTGCGCGCCTCTATGCTTTGCAGCGAATCGGGGCTCAAATGTCCGTACAGGGTGTAAAACAATTCTCCAGAATCAGTGGTGTGTTCCAGGATGACCACCGGCCCGTAGTCCTGGGATCCCTTGTTATTGGCAAAGGCGAACACCTTACCTGCCAGGGGTGCATAAACAGCGGTCCCGGCCTGGGCAAATACATCCATGCCGATGTGGACGGTCCGGTGCTCTGCCGTCGGCGAATCACCCGTACCAAAAAAGGGCGCTGTATAGATCAAGCGGGCTTCGGTATAACGCCCGATAGCAACTGAGACACCGGCGGCACGCATTTCTTCCCGCAGTCTTTTGGTCATATGCGGTTCTTCGTTTTGCCGCGGGTCCCCGTTTACCAGGGAGCTGGCAACGCTCAAATCCAATATTTTCAGGGGCGCTGTGCGCAAATCAATATCCAGCAGCGGCGCTGCGGTGTCGCGATTTGAGTCCAGCCAGTCGCAGATTGTTTGCGAGCGTTGGAGCGGTCGCAGGTCACAGGCCTGGCGGAAGGCTGCCTCCGCGAAACGCGGATGGATTTCAGCCAGCACCGGCAGGGTCCGCTGGATCGGCATCTGGCTGATCGACAGATACGCGTTGTCGGGACGCTCATTTAGCTGGTGAGCCGCGATACAGGCGCTCATACACAGCCGCATGCACACCATCGGAAAAAGACAGGCGATTTCAGTTTCGGTGAGCGCAAAGGATCGATGATATCCTCCGATCATACAGGCGGCAACCCTCAGGGGATCGGCTTGGTCGAGAACCGCATAGGCAATGGCAATGGCCACATTGCCGACCGTATGGCTGAATACCATGTCACCGAAATCAATAATACCGACCACCCGCTGATGTCGTGTATACAGATCGCCGTTGCCGCCGACGATAACATTATAATCATTGGCATCATTGTGAATCACGCTTTTACGCAGCTCCGGGAGCAGCGGTGAAACGATCCGTTCGAAATCTGCGGCGAATTTTTCAATCAGCTCCCGCAAATTGGCATCCATTATCAATGGGTGGTATTCCTCAACGATCTGTGGGGCTTTGGCCAAATCCCAATAAAAATCCCGCCGGGCTGCAGGGTGATCGAAGTCCGCCATGACACGGTCCATTTCACCCACACAGCGCCCCAGGTCTTCAAAAAGGCCGGATGAGCGTCTTTTGACAGATCCCATCGGTACTCCGGGCAGATAGGTAACAAGACGAACCTTATGGGTTGTGCCCGTTGCATCCTGGATGTCAGAAATGAACTCGCCGTCCCGGTTGGCAACAACTTTGGGACAGAACGTCAGCTGGCGATTGAGATGTTGCATGGCCTGATTTTGACAATCCAGCAAAGTCGGATCTTCTGAGGCGTTTGCAATTTTCAGGACGAAACACCCGTTTGACCTGGTGGACATACGAAAATTCTGATCGCGTTCGCTCGGAAGGGCGTCCGCCGTGGCCTGGATATCGTAAAGATCCTTCAGGAGTGCGCTTGCCTCCTGTTTGGTAAACTGCGGTGTATGTTTCAGAAACGACATGTCAACTCACTTCCCGTAAAAAATATCGTTAAATGACAATAACCTCTTTTCCTGAAATTTGACAATATCGCCCCTGCCCGTGCTTTTCAAACCATTTCTGAAATCCACAGCGCATCAGGGTCCCAACCTGGAACCCTGCTTGCCGCGCGTCTCGTCTCAGTGAACCACACCAGAGCAAAAACGGATTCTTTGTCCTAATTACCCTTTTAAGGTATGAACATTTTAGGACACAGATTTGCGCAGATCATGACAGATCTTAAATCTTTTTGTAAAATGTTTTCTTTATCTGTGTCCATCTGAGTGTATCTGTGTCCATATGTTACCCTACAAAACTTTTGTCCTTAATAGCTTTCAAGCTACAAAGCTTTCACCTTGGAATTCGAATCCAGCCCTAAACCTTGAACCCTGAACCTTTGAACCTTTATTAAAAGAAACCTTGACCGCTGGCCCCTTATGGGGTTTAATACGCGCTTTTAAATCCAGAATGCTCGATTTAAAGCGGAGGTGCGCGGTGGATCAAAACGATCATGTTTATGTCAGACTGCAACAGCATTTAAACAACCAAACGGTCGGTTTTCCGGCGACGCGGTCCGGCGCCGAGATAAAAATTTTAAAGCACATATTTACGCCCGCAGAGGCTGAGATTGCCTGTTGTTTAAGCTATAAATATGAAACGCTGGAAACGATCCTCAGCAGAGCCGGTGATTTGGTCGATTCATCCGGGGATCTGGCCAAAATCCTTCACGGCATTCAGAAGAAAGGGGGCATCGAGTCCAGATGCGATAATGGCGAAATGCTTTATTGCAATGCGCCGCTGGTGGTGGGAATGTATGAATATCAGCTCAACCGCCTGACCCCGGAATTTGTCAAAGACTTCAACGAATATACTTCGGATAAAAAATTCGGCCTTGCGTTTCTGAGCACAGAGCTGCCGCAGATGCGCACGATTCCCATCTCGAGAAGCATTCATCCGCAGCATCATGCCAGCACCTTTGATGAAGTCTCGGCCCTGTTGCGGCAGGCCGAGCTGCCTTTTGCTGTCTTCGAGTGTATTTGCCGCAAGAAAAAATCAATGGAAGGCAACACCTGCAAGGTAACGGATCGTAAAGAAACCTGCCTGGCCACCGGCAATATGGCCCGTTTGGCCCTGGCAAACGGTATCGGCAGAGAGCTTACCGCCAAAGAAGCCCTCGGGCTTATTGATAAAAATCAGGAACAGGGGCTGGTGCTTCAGCCGTCCAACACGGGCAAGGCCGAATTTATCTGCTCATGCTGTGGATGTTGCTGCGGGATGTTAAGGGTCCACCAGGCTCTGCCCAAACCGCTGGAACACTGGGCCTCTAACTTTTATGCTGTTGTGGATCGGGGCACGTGTGTGGGATGCGGTGCCTGTGAGCAAAGCTGTCAGGTCAATGCCGTGCACGTGCCGGCAAAAAAACAACCGGCAATGGTGGATCTGAACCGCTGTTTGGGCTGTGGTGTCTGCGTCCCCGGCTGTCCGACCGAATCGATTTCCCTTGTCAAAAAGCCGGTCGAACTCAAACCGCCTCAAACGCTGGAGGCGCTTCGCGATATCCTCATGGCTGCTAAAAAAGGTCGCCTGGGAAAATTAAAGCTAACCGGCAAACTGGTTGTTGACTCCGTCCGCACCGGCCACCTGAACCTGCTAAAATAATCGAAACAACCAATAATTGTATCCACTTACGAACCTTTAACCCTCCCTGCAAGCCCCATCTTGTGGCGTCGCAGCTTGTATGAGCGAAGACAGCGGACCGCAAGGCCAAGGCGATGGTGTAAACCGTTGAACCCAGAACCTCTGAACCCTCGAACGCCTAAACCTTTTCTATTGACTTTTAACCGTCTCTTATCTATTTAAATTAATATCAGACTTGATTCGGATTTCCTTCATTTACACCGGGTTGTCACTTCGAATAGCGAACCGCGAAACACATTTTTCGATCGTCTGCTGAGCGTTTCAGGAAGCCACTGCTGCCACTAAATCCATTCTATCAACAGGTCTGATTCTTAATGATTGTATCACTTACAGCTCATCTTTTTGAAACGCTCAATTTAGGTTAAGGAAAGGAGGGCCTTTTCATGGCAGTGAAAATTTTAATCAAACGCAAGTTTAAAGATGGTAACATGAAGGCCGCATCCAGATTTCTGATCAACACCCGCACCGGGGCAATGAAACGACCGGGCTATATTGCTTCAGAGAATCTGCGAAGCCTCCAAGACAGAGATCAAATCGTGGTGGTGTCAATGTGGGAAACAATAGAAGCCTGGGAAGCCTGGAAAAACAGTGATGAGCGCAAGGCCTATGTGGATGAATTCAGAGACTACTACGTTGGAGAGGCAGAGTACGAATACTATTCTTTAGGCCTCCAGCTGGAGTAATCGCCATTTGCGTAAAGGAGGAAATTATGAAACAACTTGTTTTAATTCCTGTTATTCTATTGTTGATGCTGTCACCGGCCCTTCATATCCCTGTTGCGCGCGCTGACGATACAGCGGAATTTAATGCGGCAGTTCAAAGATATAATGAATCATTGATTCACTGGGATGCTGATCGCATTGCCGATTTCGAAGCCGAAGCTTTCGGATTCACCTCCACGCTGAGTTACATCACCCAGAACAAACTCATCGATAAGGAACTCTGGAAATCGCAATTAAAGGAATTAATATCCCAGTACGAATACTACGATATGGAAATCGTGACATCACAAACGAATGTGATTGGCAACACGGGCGTCGCCTGCGGAAGCTTCAAAGTCTCAAGAAAACACAAAGAATATCCATGGGTATCCGTTAAAAAACGCTGGTCTTCCACCTGGGTAAAATCAGAAGGTGAGTGGAAACTGGTCTTTTATCATTTTGAGTTGATTGACGCATGGCGCTAATTTCAGAAACTATGTTTGCGCACCATTACTTATGCTAATGAAAATCCAATAATCTGTGACTGCCCCGCCTGCCCGACGAACGGCAAAGCCTGTTTATTCGAAGTGGCATGCAGCTCTGTTGCCTGCCTTTGGAAAAATCCCAGCGGGGTGGCTAATTTGATCTCACCCATCCATAATCCCGCAACCCTGTATTTTGCTGACACCTGCTTGCGCGCCATCTTGCCTCGGCGAGTTGTCTGGAGTCGCTCACCAAAGTAAAGACGGACCTGTCCGCCGTACCCTCTTGACCGCCAGAGTTTTAACGGCGGCTGTCAGTAGAGGTGCAAGCTCGACAGAGCGAAGCCGGGAACCCTTGAAGCTTCAAACACAGAAGGCTTGATCTAAACAGCCTAAACAGATTATAGTACATGTAAAGCTATTGAATATCCCCTGCTTTCCCCTGTATCATTAAAAATGGGTCGCTAAAACCTTTGCTGAGCGCGGGGTAATGCCATGATTCGCGTTTATCTGGAACCGCGAGTAGTCGTCAAGTGGGCGGATTTCATCCATATCAAGCCACGCTTTTCAATTGCCCTCGATGGCTATGTTAAGGGGCCGCCGCGATTTTTAATTCAGGGGCCATATGCCAATTTCAATCATCATGAGGGTGTGGCCCGCATTGCCACCCGCAGCACCTGCGCTCAGATTTACTATTATATTCGCCTGGGATTGCTGGATACCTTCCAAAAAAAAGGCAAACCGCATGCGCGCGTCTACATCAACGATGTGGATCAGGACGCCTGCCTGTCCTGCTGGTTGCTCAAAAATTCCGATAAGCTGGAGGGCTTAAGATTTGATAATCTTTTGGTTCAAATGATCTTATTTGAAGATATCCTTGACGCTTCCGCAGGGGCCTATCCGGTCCACCCCGACAACCCCCAAATTCACCGCCAGGCCTGGGTGTATGAACCCTACACGCAGGCGCGTGCCGATGGCAGCATCTATCGCATGTCAAAAAAAGAAATGCAGGAAATCTTGCAGGCGGTGTGCGCCAGAATTGATGCAGCTATTGCCGGGCACGCCCAAAAAATCGAATTGGACACCCGCTATGAGAAAATTGGCGGTGGGCCCGGCTGGCAGATGATTCGTGAGGAAGGGCCGTATGCGCGCACGAAACTGTTTTCTCAAAAAATAAAGGCATATGTCGCCCTGGTTGAAAG
>JASFIG010000119.1:0-11503 GCA_050122795.1 Desulfobacterales bacterium | reverse complement strand
CAATGTGGCAGCAATAATCCGGTTTTTATGATGGATGAAATCGATAAACTGGGCGCTGATTTTCGCGGAGATCCGTCAGCCGCCCTGCTGGAGGCCTTGGATCCGGAGCAAAATGCCGCCTTTAGCGATCATTTTTTAAACATTCCATTTGATGTATCCAGGGTCATGTTTATCCTGACCGCCAATCTGACCGATACGATTCCGTCTGCATTGCTGGATCGGATGGAAGTTATTTCGCTTTCAGGCTATACCGAAGAAGAGAAAATTGCAATTGCACAAAAATACCTGATTCCCCGCCAGATTACAGAAAATGGACTCAAGACCCGCGCTGTTACAATCAGCAGCGGCGCGTTGCAGCAGATGATTGGCGAGTATACCTCGGAAGCGGGTTTGCGAAATCTTGAAAGAGAGATTGCCACCATCTGCCGTAAAGTCGCCCGTAAAATCGCCGAACGAAAAAAAGGGCCGTTTGCCGTAACGCGGGGCAACCTGCATAAATATCTGGGTCTTCCCAAATATGGTCCGGACATGGATAAAGAAGAAAACCAGGTCGGCCTTTCCACCGGTTTGGCCTGGACCCAGGCCGGCGGTGAGCTGCTGTATGTTGAAGCGTCATTGATCGGCGGCAAAGGGGATTTAATAGTGACCGGACAGTTGGGCGACATCATGCAGGAGTCCGCCCGGGCGGCAGTCAGTTATGCCCGGGCCAATTTGACTTCCTGGGGCGTAAAGGATAAAGATTTTGAAAGTTCGGACATCCACATCCATGTGCCGGCCGGCGCTATTCCCAAAGACGGCCCCTCGGCCGGGATTGCCATGGCAACGGCGTTGATTTCAGCTTTTACCCACAAGCCTGTTCGAAATGATGTGGCCATGACCGGTGAAATTACACTCCGGGGCCGTGTCCTTCCTGTTGGCGGACTAAAAGAAAAGGCTCTGGGCGCAATGCGGGCAGGGATTCGGACGGTCATCATCCCCGGAAAAAATAAAAAAGATCTGGCCGAGTTCCCGCGGCATCTGAAGCGCAAAATTGAGTTTGTGCCGGTAAAGCATATGGCGGAAGTTTTGGAACGGGCCATCATTGAGCCCAAGCCGAAAAAACGATCAAAACGATCCCATAAAAAAACCCATAAATTATCCTGAAATCGATAAACGCCATGAAGATCCTTGCCGTCGACACAGCGACCGCCAGTTGCAGCGTTGCCATGATCGATAATGCGTCCGTATGCGCTGAAGTGACGACCCATAAAAAGCAAACGCATTCAAAACATTTGATGACATCTATTGATTCGGTTTTGAAATCGGCCGACTGTCGCGCCGACGATATGGACGGTTTTGCGGTGACGGTCGGACCCGGCTCCTTTACCGGTCTGCGAATCGGAATGGCCACTGTCAAAGGCCTGGCATCAGCCGTTGACAAACCGGTTGTCGGCGTCTCCAGTCTTGAAACACTCGCCTGGCAATGCCGGTCTCACACCCGTTTGATTTGTCCCGTGCTGGATGCGCGCAAGGCCGAGATCTATGGAGCAACTTACCGCTTCCGTAAAGATCGTCTGATCCAACAAACTCCGGCATGTGCTGCCCGACCGGAAGATTTTGTGCGTGCCATCAAGGAGCCCTGCGTGTTTATCGGGTCCGGCGCTCAGCTGTATCGAAAAAGGATATGGGATGCGCTGGGCGACAAAGCCGATTTCGTTCCCGATGACCAGAACATTATCCAAGCATCAAGTGTTGCGTTTTTAAGTTTGAAAAGATTTAAAACCAACGATACCGTTAAGGTTACGGATCTGATACCGTTTTACATCCGAAAATCGGATGCTGAACTCAGTGTCGCAACCAAATCCGGTGTTCAACCGCGCCCTGCTGAAAATGCTCAGGAGGCGGGTCGGACCCCACCAGACGGAGATCCATAATCGATTTCCCGTGCGCTCAATGATTCAGTCCGGACCGAATTCCGCCATGGCAGGTTGACGATATTGATAGGGCTGCAGAGGGGCTGCCGCGAAATTGGGTCCTGATAGCGATCATCTCATGGTAATCATTGACAATATATAATGATATTGCTATGTAATAAATTTTGTATTTGCTTGCACAGGCGCCCTTGATTGTTGGCGTATCTTGAATTTTGGGGTGGCGATTGCATGGAAAAATATTTACGGTCTGAGCCAGGCGCTCAGACAGCCTTTCCGGTGGCAAAAGCCGGCTATCCGCTTATCCTGGCGGCGGCATTTGTCACTTTGATTTTTGCGCTGCTGGAGATGGCTCTTCCGGCTCTGCTGGGCGTTGTGGTCACCTTTAGCTTCTGCGGCTTTTTCAGGGATCCGCATCGGCTGATTCCCGATCAGGCGGGCGGAATCGTTGCGCCGGCAGATGGTAAAGTCATTGTGGCGGACACAGTGGAAAGCGCCCCTTTTTTCAATGGCCGCTGCAAAAAAATCAGCATTTTCATGTCCGTTTTCAACGTGCACGTGAATCGCATCCCTTTTGATGGGGTGGTGGAAAAGATCCGTCATCATCCCGGCAAGTTTTTTGCGGCGAACCTGGATAAAGCTTCCTTACAAAACGAGCATAATGCTGTTTTTTTGAAAACCCCGGATAATAAAACAATTTGTGTCGTCCAGGTTGCCGGCCTGATTGCCAGAAGAATCATTTGTTATATTCAGCCCGGGATGGATTTAACAAAAGGGCAGCGCTACGGATTGATTTGCTTTGGTTCGCGGCTCGATGTCTACTTGCCCGATGATGTCGACATTACGGTGGCTGTCGGTGATAAAGTTCAAGCGGGAACTTCGCTCATCGGCCAGTTTGGGTGAGAGCGGCTGACGAGGCAAAGATCGAAAGAATGACGAAACGATCGCCGGATTCCAGCAATGCGACTGCGAATCGGCGGTTTTTTTATAATGCATTTCAGCATTTGCGAAACGGAAAAAAGCATGAAAAAGACTTACGACATAGCAGTCATCCCGGGTGATGGAACCGGACCGGAGGTTGTTGCAGAAGGTCTAAAAACGCTTGAAGCGGCGGCTGCCAAGCATGACTTTGCCTGCCATGTCACAACCTACGACATCGGCGGTGAGCACTATCTGGCCACCGGTGAAACGATTTCCGACGAACTGCTTGAATCGCTCAAATCAAAGGATGCCATTTTTTTGGGTGCCATCGGTCATCCGGACGTCAAACCCGGAATTTTAGAAAAAGGCATCTTGCTGAAAACACGGTTTGCGCTGGATCAGTATATCAACCTGCGACCGGTTAAGCTCTATGAGGGTGTTTATACACCCATTAAAGACAAGCTTCCTGAACATGTCGACATTGTTGTGGTCCGTGAAAACACCGAAGGGCTCTATGCCGGTGCCGGCGGATTTCTCAAACGCGGCACAGCGGATGAAGTCGCCATACAGGAATCGATTAATACCCGCCACGGCGTTGAACGCTGCATTCGCTATGCTTTTGAATTTTGCAAAACCCGCAACAGATCCCGTAAGGTAACGCTTTGCGGTAAAACCAATGTACTGACGTATGCCTTTGACCTCTGGGAACGCACCTTTTACGAAGTTGCCGAAGAATACCCGGATATTGAAGCCGACTATGCCCATGTTGACGCCCTTTGTATGTGGCTGGTCAAAAATCCGGAATGGTTCGATGTGATTGTGACCGACAATATGTTCGGCGATATTATTACCGATCTTGGCGCCATGATTCAGGGCGGTATGGGTATCGCCGCCGGCGCCAATATCAATCCGGCCGGAGTCTCCATGTTTGAACCCATCGGCGGTTCAGCTCCCAAGTACACCGGCCAGCAGAAGATAAACCCGATTGCCGCCATTCTGGCTGTGCAATTGATGCTCGATACGATCGGCGAGAAAAAGGCAGCACTGAGCGTTGAAGCCGGTGTCGCCAACGTTCTGAAAAATGACATGAAAGATGTGGCGGCCGGCAAAATGGGATATTCAACCGGTGAGATTGGCGACCTGGTGGTCGATCATATCAAAGAAAACGCATAGACCGGGTAGACCGTATGGTATAGAAAATTCAGTTCAGTCTAATTTTTGGGGGAACACAGTATGGCTCAAAAAAAATTCAACATTGCCGTTGCCGGTGCTACCGGTGCGGTGGGCAATCAGATGATTCGCTCTCTTGAAGAAATGGATTTTCCCGTTCAATCGGTTGTCTTTTTGGCGTCCAAACGGTCTGTTGGCCGCCAGCTCAAATTCAAAGGTGACTTGATGGATGTCCAGGAGTTAAAAGAGGATTCTTTCAAGGGGATCGACATTGCGCTTTTTTCAGCCGGTGGTGGCACCAGTGAAACCTTTGCCCCCTATGCTGCTAAGGACGGTTGTGTGGTTGTCGATAACTCAAGCGCCTGGCGGATGGATTCCAAGGTTCCGCTGGTGGTTCCCGAGGTCAATCCCCACGCCGTTGGCCGCTATACTCAGAGGGGCATCATCGCCAATCCGAATTGCTCAACCATCCAGATGGTGGTTGCCCTACATCCGATCCATCAAAAATTTGGGATCAAACGCATCGTGGTCTCCACTTATCAGGCCGTATCCGGGACCGGTAAAAAGGCCATTGATGAACTATTTGACCAAACCCGTGCAATGATTAACTTCCTTGATTACAAAAACAGTGTTTACCCGCATCGCATCGCTTTTAATTGTCTGCCGCATATCGACAAATTTATGGATAACGGGTACACGAAAGAAGAAATGAAGATGGTCAATGAAACCCGTAAAATAATGGAAGACGACAGTATCGCCGTCACGGCCACGACTGTTCGGGTTCCGGTTTTTTTCGGCCATTCTGAATCTGTGAACATTGAAACCAAAGAACCCGTATCGGCCGCTGAAGTCAAAGCGCTGCTAAAAAAGGCCCCCGGTATCAAGGTGATGGATGAGCCGTCCCAAAATGTGTATCCGCTGGCCACTGATGCCGCCGGGCAGGATTTAACGTTGGTCGGGCGGATTCGTCAGGATGAATCAATTCCCAACGGCATCAATATGTGGGTTGTGGCGGATAACATCAGAAAAGGTGCGGCCACCAACACCGTTCAGATTGCACAAATACTCGCCAATGAATATCTATAATAGATCAGGAATTTGAAAAATTCTGGAATCGTGGAACCCATGGATTCAGATTATCAAATAACCAATAACCAATAACAATCAACGACGAATTGAGCGCAAAGCGCACAATTCGTCCCGGAGCAATGAAATTGGACCGAATCCCCGTTACCAAAGAAGGCTTTGAGGTTCTTAAACAAGAGCTCGAAAATTTAAAAAAGGTCGAGCGCCCCCAAAATATAAAAGCCATTGAAGAGGCAAGGGCCCACGGTGATTTGAGTGAAAATGCCGAATATGCGGCTGCCAAAGATCGCCAGGGTTTTATTGAAGGGCGCATCAATGAACTGGAATTCAAGCTGGCTCACATTGATATTATTGCAACCGACAAATTGCCCAAAGACCGGGCTGTTTTCGGCAGCAAAGTCGTGCTTGAAAATATTGAGACCGGTGAAGATGTCAGTTACCAGCTGGTGGGCCCGGATGAGTCTGATATTGAAAATGGACGCATATCGGTATCATCACCGCTGGGCAAGGCGATTATCGGCCGCAAACCGGGTGATGAACTTTCGCTACAGGTGCCCGGCGGTCGGCGAACATACGAGCTTGTCGAAATCCTATAAACTAAAATGAGCGTTTCATATTAGTTGTTTATTGCGCTTCAGAATATGGCAATAGTCCTGTTAAATGAATAATAATTTTTACGACAAGTAAAATAGTCATAGAAATTAAAACTTTTCCAATAACCGCATGGAGGTTTTTTGTGGCACGAATTACGATCGAAGATTGTCTGAGGAAAGTGAGCAATCGTTTCTTATTGGTCAATATTGTGGCTCAACGCGTCCGTCAGATTCGCGAAGGATCTGATTATCTGGTCAGCTCCCCGAAAAATGAAGATATTGTCGTTGCCCTGCGGGAAGCTGCTGCCGGAAAACTGGTGCCGGTTGATACGGATCAAACAGAGGAAGCTGAAACCTAAAACGCATTGCCAAATTGCAGCCCTAAATACAGAGCCTTAAATCGCGCTGTCTCCAAAGCCGTGCACCGATATGACATGCTGCAGGATGGTGACCGCATATTGATCGCCGTTTCCGGCGGTGCCGATAGCCTGACGATGATGTGGATGCTGGCCGAACGTTTGCCGCGCATCCCCATCCATTTTGAATTATTCCCGGTGCACATCGATCCAGGTTTTACGGGCGGGTTCAGCAAAGCGCTTCAAGCCTACTGCGCGGATGCCGGCTACAGCTTAAGAGTTGAATACACCGATTACGGGGTCCTGGGTCACAGCTCCGTGAACCGTGAAAATCCCTGTTTCTTATGTGCGCGCCTGCGTCGCAAACGCCTTTTTGAAATCGTCGCAGAGCTGGCGTGCAATAAATTGGCCCTGGGGCACAACAAAGATGACATCATTGAAACGCTTTTTATAAACATGTGCTACGCGGGCGAAATCAGTACCATGGTGCCTTCTCAATCAATGTTCAAGGGGAGGTTCAACATAATTCGTCCCCTGGCCCATGCAGACGGGCAGCTGATCCGGGACTTTGCCCGCGAGCTCGCTTTGCCTGAGTTTGCAAACCCATGCCCATCAGCCGGTGATTCAAAACGGCAGGAAATAAAAACGATGTTGAAACAGCTGTACAACAGCAACCCGAAAATCAAGGGCAATATATTCAGAGCCATGAGCCGGGTCAAAGATGCCTATCTTTTAAAATAACATGAAAGACACCCAAAACCAGCGCGATTACCGCAACATTCCGATCGATAAGGTGGGTATCAAAAATTTGCGCTACCCCATCACCGTTGGCGATCGTCGGGAAGGCACCCAGCACACCGTTGCCACCATCAATATGTACGTCGATTTGCCCCATGAGTATAAGGGCACCCATATGAGCCGGTTTGTCGAGATGCTGCATCTTTTGCAGCCGGAGATTTCGCTGCAAAAATTTTCTGAAATTTTGACCAACATGAAGAAACACCTCAATGCGGCTTCGGCCCATATTGAAGTGACCTTTCCCTATTTTATCGAAAAAAGAGCGCCCATCAGTTCATCACCCGGGTTGATGGATTACACCTGCCGAATCATTGGCACCAGTGATCCAGGGGGGAAAATTGATCTGGTTTCAGAGGTGATCGTACCGATCTCTTCCGTTTGTCCCTGCTCATTGGAAATTAGCAATCACGGCGCCCACAACCAGCGCGGCGAGGTGCATCTGGCGACCCGCTTTAAAAAATTTATCTGGATGGAAGATATGATCGAGCTGGTGGAGGCGGCTGCATCCACCGATGTTTATTCCGTTCTCAAGCGTGCGGATGAGAAAAGCGTTACCGAGACGGCCTTTGCCAATCCCAAATTCGTGGAAGACATCGTGCGCGATATTGCCAAAAAGCTCAAAGAAGACGACAATATCACCTGGTTTTCAGTCAGCGCTGAAAATTTCGAATCCATCCACAACCACAGTGCGTATGCGCACATTACCAGCGACTAACGATTTTTGGCTTATATTATCCTGTTTTGTGTGCGTATTTCATGTTCTGGTTCGGCAAAATTAAAACGGGTCTAAACTCAATTGCTTGAAATCACAAAATCCTATAAGCGTGCAGCACAATCAACAAAGGTTCATTCCCAAACGACCATGCGAGCATCGGCTCTGCAACTCCGGTTATAATCGATATTTTTCTTGAAACACTTGAAATTTTCATGAAACCGGTTTAAGTTAATCGGATGAGTGAAAAATTTTCAATCAATATCGACCAATTTCACGATGAGCTCCGCAAAAAACATCTGCTGTGTCACGAACACAGCCCACCTCTACCGCAACCATAAGTCCGCCTGTTTAAATTCTGTAACGTAACTTACTGTAGATTACCGTGTCTGAAATAAAACCTTACTTTCTTACGGCTATGATGGCACGCCGAAACAGGGCCGTTTTGCGCTGACACGGGAAAACCATTCACCTTGAATATTTACCCATTACTGAATGAGTGCCAATAGGAGGAAGATATGGCCGTTATTACGATATCAAGAGGATCTTACAGCCGGGGCAAGGAAATTGCCGAAAAGGTTGCCGCCAAGCTTGGCTATCATTGTATCTCAAGAGATTTACTTCTTGAGGTATCAAAGGAATATAATATTCCTGAATTAAAGCTGGTGCATGCTGTTCATGACGCTCCCGGTATTTTAAAACGATTGAATCGCCAAAATGAGAAATATATCGCCTTCATCAAAGCCGCTCTCCTGGAGCACTTGAAGGCGGATAATATCGTTTACCATGGCCTGGCCGGCCATTTTTTTGTCAAAAATGTGCCCCATGCACTCAAGGTCAGGGTGCTGTCGGATATGGAAGATCGGATCCGGTTGGAAAAGGAACGCCGGGGCATCGACACAGATGAGGCGCGTCGCATTCTGGAAAAAGACGACAAAGAGAGGCAGAAATGGAGCCAGTCTCTTTACGGGATCGATACTACCGATCCGATTCTGTACGATCTGGTCGTCCACATCAAGCAAATAACAGTGGAAGACGCGGTTGACATCATATGCCGTCTCGTTTCCAAAGAGCAATTCAAAACAACGCCCGAGTCACAGCGCCTCATCGAAGACCTGGCTTTGTCTGCGGCTGTCAAAAAAGCGATGATCGACATAGGGCCTGATATTGAGGTCTGTGTCGACAATCACATCGCTTATATCGAAACAGAGGCGGCCATCGGCGCTGAGGAACGTTTGGTTGAGGAAATCAGACAGGTGGCTGAAACCTTCGAAGGGATTTCGGATGTTAAAATCGAATGCCATCCGATCGTTCCCCTGAGCGAGTAATACTCTGCATAGGCGCGCAACACCACCATTGCGTGCTGCAGAAAAGAGTCGACCGTTTCAGGGCGACAGTATATCAGAAACGGATACAACCGTGTTGAGACAATTCAAAATCTTTATTCTGTAAGAATGGGGTAAATGAAGAATTGCATGAAATCCATAAATGTCAAAGAGTTGATGGTGCCGCTTGAAGATTACGCAACGGTGCCTTCCGGGGCAACCCTGCTGGAAGCGGTCCTTGCGTTGGAAAAGGCCCAGTTGACCCTTGATCCATCCGTGCATAAACATCGCGCTGTATTGGTGCTGAATGAAGGTGGAAAAGTCGTTAGCAAAATGACTATGAAAAGCATTCTGGTCGCCCTTGAACCCAATTATGGAAAAGTGGAAGGCACGGAAGTGCTGGAACGATCCGGATACAGCCCTGATCTGATCAAGTCCATGCTCGAGGATAATGCGCTCTGGACAAGGCCGATGCAGTTGGTCCACGAACGGGCAGCTAATCTTAAAGTGGAAGATTTTATTCAGAAGCCTTCAGAGACGGAGTACATTCGTGAAAATGCCTTTCTGGGGGAGGCTGTTCACCAGTTCATTGTGTCTCCGTACCATTCTTTGCTTGTCACCCGCGATGATGCAGTCGTTGGAATATTGCGGCTTTCTGATATTTTTACCAAAGTTTGCGACATCATCAAAGGCGTTTGATGTTGCATTCGGATCGAATCACAAGACGGACCCAATTTTTAAAAGCCCAATTTATAGCGGTTGTCAAAAAAACGTTCCGTTTGCGGAAGGTTTTTTTGCTACAACCGCTTATGCCGCCATCCTTTTATTCGGACCGTATTTATGACAAGCGGTGTAAATGTCATTCTGAGCAAGGAGCATCTTGATGGACACTCATGGAGAAAAAACGGGCATATTCGCGAAGAAAGGTCTGTGGATCGGAATCGGCATAGGCCTTTTTATTTTGATCGGATTTATTTTACCAACGCCCCGGTCGTTGGTTGAGGTGATCGAAAAATATGGGTACGTTGAAAGAATGATCAACTGGGAAATCGCCCAAAATGTTTCAGAAGCTGCCGCTAAGACAATGATTGTACTTGGAATTGTGCCCATGGCGGTTGTTTTTTTTGCCGTCGAGGCGCTTCCCATCGGTGTAACGGGCATCTTGATGCCACTGATGGCCTACTTTTTCGGGCTTCTGCCGTTCAACATGATTGGTAAAACATTTGCGGGAGACGCGCCGCTGTTCATGCTGGGCGTTTTTGCCCTTGGCGCTACGGTGGTAGAGGTGGGATTCCATAAACGCCTGGCTGTCTGGTTGCTGGGATGGACCAGCGGTTTCTGGGTTCCGATGACCGTGCTGTGTATCAGCATGTCAATCATAGGTTCATTTATGTCGGCGCCTGCCATGTGTTCATTTATGGTGCCGGTGTTGATGGCTGTCTATTACGGATCGGTAAAGGCCAGCAGCCCGGAGGGAGAGGTGGTCCACGACCCCGCGCTGGCCAAGTATCTGCTGTTTTCACTTTGCTTCGCCCTGAATATGGGTGGGCCCGGAACCCCCTCGGCCGGTGGGCGCAATGTGATTATGATGGGGTTTTTTACCGAATACGGCATTCCAATCACCTATTCTGGATGGATGAAATACGGCTGGCCTTTAGTACCGCTCGGCAGCTTTTTGTTGTTGTTCTATATGGCCACTTTATTCAGTCAGAAGATAAAAACCCGGGATCTGACTGCCGGACTGGAATATATCAAAGAAGAAACCCGCAAAATGGGGAAAATGACATATCCCGAGTATATCACGGCCGGGACGCTTTTCCTGATCGTGGCCCTGTGGATATTTGGCGGCGAAGCCACGGGATTGGGCGGACCGGCGCTTCTGGCCCTGGTCATCCCCGTTTTGTTCAAAACCGTCAAATTTGAACAGATCATTGAGCGTATATCCTTTAATGCATGGTTCATGTATTGCGGTGCATTGACCCTGGGTGCCCTTCTCAAAGAAAGCGGCGGCGCCCTGTGGCTGGCGACAACCTTTTTGAACGCGCTTTCACATGTGGGCATGGATCAGGGTTACGGGCTTTGGGTCGGAATGTCTACTTTCTCTGGTCTTGTTACCAATTTTATGTCTGATGCCGCTACTGTCGCTCTGATCGGTCCCATTGTGGTCCCCATGGGGATTATGACGCATGTTGCCGGAGAGCCCTGGGCCATCGGCATGGCCGTGGCGTTGGCATCTTCTTATGCCCATTTTTTAATTGTGGGGTCTCCTGCAAACGCACTGACATTTGCGCTGGGGGTATATCCGGATACAAACCAGCGGGCACTTGAAGCCATTGATTTTGTAAAATACGGCTTTGGATTTTTTATTGTGTCCATGCTGCTGCTCTGGATCATTGGATTTTTGGTAATTTATCCGATCGTTGGTTTTCCGGAGGGGATTCTCGAGCAGGCCACTCAGGTACTTCAAAGCACGGCGGTCAAATAACTGGCGAGCTGATTACCGCCAAGCCTCTGTATGAGAATGAGAAATGATGGTTTCTAAGTCTGAATCAATTCACATTCCGATCATGCGCACTGTTATCATTGCAACGCTGTTGCTTCTAATACCGGTTGACGGCGTTGTCCCAGCAGC
>JASFIG010000118.1:0-11511 GCA_050122795.1 Desulfobacterales bacterium | reverse complement strand
TCGACATTCATCTGGCGTTCAGTGCCATGACCAAGGCGAGCGATCTAAACAACATGCTTGAACGATTAGAGTCACTGGGTGTTGCCGGCTTAATTTTTACCAAGCTGGATGAAAGCTGTACTTATGGAAATATCATAAATTTATTGAACGATCATCCGCTGCCTCTGTCCTATTTGACCGGCGGCCGCCAGGTGCCGGATGACATTGAAATCGGATCGCTTAAAAAAGTGGTCAATTTATTGCTGGCTGAAGTTAAATGCCCATCTCCGATTTCACAACCGGCGTCAACATATCCGTCTGCTGCTAAGACAAAGACGCGTATCCGTGAGCGCCATTTTGTCGCCAATAAAAATTCAGACATTTTTCACTGTTCGGATTGTAAGTGGACCCAAAAGATAAAGCCAAAAAATTTGATAACATTTTCAAGCACAGAGGTTGCCAGGATGCAACATTTTATGCCCTGCCGAGATTGCCAGCCGGAAAAGAGCAAACCGTCTCAGATTGACCTGGCCGTAAAGAGGGAATCGGTGCGAATCTCAAATTATTCATAGCTGAAAGGACCTGCTAATCCAATGGAAACGAAAAATCCCTCAAATAATGTCATCCGTCTGTCAGATCGCAGGAAGCGCCATGATCTGAAACAGCCGGGTGCTCCCCGGTCAGGGCGTTCGACATCGCCGCGAGTCATTGCAGTTACCAGCGGCAAAGGCGGGGTCGGAAAAACCAATATTGTGGCCAACCTGGGCTACGCCTTTACCCGGCTGGGCAAAAAAGTACTCATTTTAGACGCAGACCTGGGACTGGGCAATCTCGATGTGTTGCTGGGGCTTGCTCCCAAGTACAATCTGTCACATGTCCTTACGGGTGACAAATCAATCAGCGAGATTATGGTCGAAGGTCCCGGGCGGCTGCTGATTTTACCCGCTGCTTCGGGCATTCAGGAATTGACCCAGCTGAGCAAGCAGCAGAAAGTTCAAATCTTAAGCGAGCTGGAAGAAGTAATCGACCGCGTAGACCTGCTGCTCATCGACACCGCTGCCGGTATTTCTTCAAATGTGATGGACTTTAATGTGATCGCCCAGGAAATCATTGTGGTGGTTTCTCCCGAACCGACTGCCATCACCGATGCTTACGCCTTAATGAAAGTACTGGCGTTAAAGTATGCCGAGAAAAACTGCCAGGTGATTGTGAACCTGGCCGGCACAGCCCGACAGGGAAGCGAAGTTTTCCGGCAACTGAATCTGGTAACGGAAAGATTTCTGGATATGCGCATTGACTATGTCGGCAGCGTGCTGTTTGACGTCAACGTCACCAATGGCATCAAACAGCAGAAGCTTGTCAGTGATCTTTATCCGGATACGTGTGCCAGTAAATGTTTTCAAGATCTGGCGCGCAAAATAATCGCTCAAACCCCGGCTCAAAAGCCAAAAGGTGATTCTCATTTTTTCTGGCACCATTTAATTGAGAATAATATTTCATAACTGGAGAAACAAAGCGCTATGGCCCTGGCACAAAGACGAACTCAGAAAATCGTTCCCAAAGACCCCGCTTATCGTGATCAGTTGATTACCGAATATTTGCCATACGTGAAACGCATCGTTCAGAGGCTGGCGGTTCATCTGCCGTCAACGGTAGATGTCGATGACCTGATGAATGTCGGCGTTATCGGTTTGATCCAGGCGGTTGATCGGTATGATCCCCGGCGGGACAATAAGTTCATGACGTACGCCATCTTTCGCATCAAAGGTGCGGTGCTCAGCGAATTGCGTGCGCGCGATTTTCTATCCAGATCAAATCGTCGTAAAATACGGGAACTCGAATCCGCCTATTCGCGTCTGGAGCAAAAATATGGCCGTGAAGCCGAAGATTTTGAGGTTGCCGAGGAGCTGGGCGTTGATCTTGAACAGGTGTATCGAACCAAACAAATGTCCAGTATTTCCTTTATCAGCCTCGAAGAATTGGGTGTGTCCTCACGGGATGAGAAAGAAAAACTTCTAAATTATCTGATCAACAACGAGGATGATGCCCTGACCATGACCAAGCTTAAGGAATTAAGGGAAGCCATGGCCGAGGCGATTAAGCAATTGCCCGAAAAAGAACGCCTGGTTATTTCGTTGTACTACCTGGATGAATTAACAATGAAGGAAACCGGCAAAGTCCTCGGGATCACCGAATCGCGGGTATCACAGATACATTCTCAGGCCATTTTGCATTTACGGACCAAATTGCGCAAACAACATTTACTGGATGAATAGGGAACGCAATCGAAACATCATCATTCGCCGCGCGGAGTGAAGCGGCACTCACTCAATTGAGAACCATTTCGGAAGTGGGAGATTGAAAAGGTGGGATAAAAATTAGAGCAAAGAGGATAGACTTATGGTTGACGATATTCATTTTCCCAAAGGGCTGCCCCCGGTGTCGGCTTCAGGGCAAGTTCAACGCGTCAATCGCAAAAAACGCGACGATGATAAGCCACCTTTTGAAAAGTATCTGAATGCGGATGAGGAAGAAGAAAAAAAGAAACGTCGCAAAAAAAAGAAATCCGACACCGTAGATGTGACGGGTCGGGACGGAAAAAGTCGGTCTCCCGATACGCCAAAAACAGACGAATCCAACGATACCGCTGAAACAGAGGACGCTGCGGAGCAGAAAATTATCGATGTTCGTGTCTGATAACGGTCTGCTGAACTGACAGATACAGGGAGTGGAAATGGCATTGCACACGCTAAATTTCTGGGAAATTGTCTTCGATGCAACGCAAATTGTTTTGTGCGGCTGTATTATTATTTTCCTGATTCTGAACCGGATTCGGTTCAAAAAGCTGATTTCAAGGGAGCCGACGGTCGAGCGCCCCTTAAATGTGAGCACTGAATTTTTGGTAGAGGCTGTTCGGCGGCAAACGGAATTGGCATTTAACCATATTTTAGAAACCATCGATAAAGAACGCCAGACCCTGGATGCCTACTATCGTCATCCCGAAAAACGCATCGCTTCCGGTCTCCTGACACCACCGGCGACATCCCCCCTTGAACAGATTTCCAGCCCTGAGGCAGGCGAACCGGACGCCGCCAACGTGATCTACAGCGAAATCGAAAGCCTGGCTGACCAGGGAATGAGCCTGGCAGATATTTCTGAACGCCTGGACGTACCTCAGGGCGAAGTCGATCTGGTTTTGCGACTCAAGCATCTGAGAGGCAAGTCGGTTCCCAAGAAAGACCATCCTTCCGTTTAGACTCATCCTGAGCAATCTTCTTTTACCGGATGCAGCAGCAGCCTTGACGGCTGGAATCCCATTCGGCGGCCTGCGGGGCGGCGGCAAAAAATACCGCACCCGGCATAATGCGCTCCTGTTTGCATCCAGGCGCCGGATCCTTTGTGCGGGCCCCATTTTTGGACATTGTGGTCGACCCCCGCGCTATATTTTAAGGTGTTGATATTATTGTATTTATAAATATGGGTGATCCGGTGTGGCATTATTTTTGCCTTTGATTCGGCCATGTCCGCAAAAAAATCGTTTGGTATGTGTCTTGCATTTCATAGCCCGGACGGTCGGGATGATGTTATGTCATCCCACCGCAACCATCCAGCAAAATGATCCCAGCAGCACTTATGGGGGTCTTTGGAAAGAGGAATTTGCCAATGAACGGATCCATTTACATGTCGGCCACCGGCGCCCTGGCATACGAGAAACGCCTGCAGCAGATCTCCAACAATCTGGCCAATGTCAACTCCGTCGGCTTTAAGAAAGACCGCGGCCGCTTTCGGGCCTTTGATCTCACTGACGTGTCCGCCGGCAATAATCGACCTGTTAATTGGCTGCAGTCACAGGCGCCGCGATACTGGATGGAATTTAGTACCTATACGGATTTTTCGGCCGGTAAAATCAAAAAAACCGGTAATCCTTTTGATCTGGCCTTATCCGGTACCGGTTTTTTCTGTGTGGATACGCCCGATGGTATTCAGTATACGCGCAGAGGCGATTTTACAGTCAATGCGGACGAGGTGCTGGTGACTCAGGAAGGGTGGCCGGTTTTAGGAAAAGGCGGTGAAATAAAGATAAAAATCGCAAAACCCGCCGATGATATTCGTGAATTCTCCGTGTCCGAAGATGGCTTTATCACCGTTGACGGTTCACAGGTGGACCGTTTGCGCATCATTGATTTTACCCAATCCCATGCACTCGAAAAAGCAGGCCATAATTATTATCGCGCGCTGAAGCCGAATGCATTGGAGGAATTGGATGAAGGCCTCAAAGTCAGTCAGGGTTTTCTGGAGATGTCGAATGTCGATACGGTCCGAATGATGACCGAGATGATTGAGGTTTTACGCGGCTATGAAACCTATCAGAAAATGATGCGTTCCGTCGACGACATGAACGCCAAGCTGATTGCGGACGTCGGTAAAGCCGCTAGGTAGGGTGTTATTGGTTAATGGTTATTGGGGAAAGCGGTATGAGAAGATGATTAAAAATTTGGAATATGCAAGCCTTTCGAATAACGAATAACAAATAACAGATAACAAATAACGAACATTGGAGGCAATATGATACGCAGTTTGTGGACCTCAGCTACCGGGATGCAGGCCCAGGAGCTGAATATTGACGTCATTTCAAACAACCTGGCAAACGTCAATACCTCCGGTTTTAAAAAAAGCCGGGCTGAGTTTCAGGATTTATTGTACGAGAGCATGCGTCCGGCAGGGGCGGCCTCCTCGGCTGACACAACCGTTCCGACCGGCATTCAACTGGGGCATGGCACCCGTCCTTCGGCCGTACAGAAGATGTTCAGCCAGGGTGATTTTCAGAATACCCAAAATGAACTCGACTGGGCCATTGAAGGCGATGGGTTTTTTCAAATTGAATTGCCCAACGGTGACACCGGCTACAGTCGTTCCGGAGAATTCAAACTGGATGCGGATGGCCGAATCGTCAATCCGGACGGCTTCCCAATAATACCGGAATTGACGGTCCCGACCGACACGATTTCGATTTCGGTCGGCCTGGATGGAACGGTTTCCGTCGTGCAGGCCGGCGACGCCACCCCGGTTGAGATCGGTAACGTCCAGTTGGCCCGATTTGTCAATCCCGCCGGCTTAAGAAGTCTGGGGAAAAACCTGTATTCCCCGACCAATGCGTCCGGTGATGAAATAACCGGCACACCCGGTGAAAACGGTTTTGGTACCCTGGCCCAGGGATTCTTAGAAATGTCCAATGTCAGTGTCGTGGATGAAATGGTCAATATGATTACAGCTCAAAGGGCCTATGAAACCAACAGCAAGGTCATTACCACGGCCGATGAAATGCTGCAGCTTGCCAATAATCTGAAACGGTAATGGAATAAAATGAACCTGTCGAATCTAAAGAAAAAATGTGCAAAGTCACGGCGGGGTGGCCTGCTGTTCAATCTGGCGCTGGCACTCTGCCTGCTGCCGGCCGCCGCGCTATGGGCCAATCCGATGGCCACCATCAGCGTTAAGGACCGGGTCGACGTCGACACTGCCGAAATTTTACTCGGTCAGATCGCCACCATTGAAGGCGCTGATGCGCGGTTTAACCAGCGTCTCAAAGATATTTTGATCGCTAAAGCGCCACTGCCGGGAGATACGCGTCAGATTGACCAGAAACTGCTGCAAAAGCGTTTGAAACAACACCATATCGATTTGGCGGCCGTAATCGTTGAAGCGCCACCGCAGATGGTCGTTACCCGCAGCCACTTTGAAATTCAGAAAGAAGAAATCCAGAAAATCGTCTCTGAATTTATCATTCAACAGACCCCGCAGGAAAATAAAAACCTGCGCATCAAAAAGATCCAGGTCCCGGACAGCATTATGTTGCCCAAAGGGCGTATCACCTACAGAGTAACGGCCCCGCGCAACCGGCGGTTGATTGGCCGCTGCCCGCTGAATGTTCATTTCAGTGTCAACGGGCGCGCTGAAAAAAAATTATGGGTTACGGTTGAGCTCGAGGTGCTGGGATCGGTGGTGGTGACACGCAAACCGCTTGGACGCTATAGACCGATTACCGCCGAGGATATCGAGGTTCAAACGATGGATCTGGCCAATTTGCCCGCCAACGTGCTCTCCGATCCTGAAGCGGCCATCGGCAAACGGACAAAAAGAGCCATTGGTGCCCGTATGCCGTTAAGGGCCGATAACATCGAGCTGCCGCCATTGGTAAAACGCGGCGATTTTGTAACGATTATCGCCGAGTCGGAAAATTTGAAAATCACCACCCTCGGGCAGGTCAAGAAAAGGGGGCGCATGGGGGAACGCATCCCGGTGGTTAATTTGGATTCAAAAAAGGTGCTGCACGCACGGGTCATAGACGCCAATACGGTTAAGGTTGAGTTCTGAAATGCTTGATTTTATGAACGAAGGAAAACACATCATGTCCAAACCAACTCAGTTATTGATTGGATTTGCGGTTATAGCCCTTTTGCTCGCTCATCTATGCGGTTGTGCCGCCTCCCGGCAGACGCTGCCACCGGTAGCGGAAACCACCCCCATCAAGCCCCAAGTGCCGATTGAAGCCGTATCTTTGCCTCAGCCGGAATTCAACGGCTCGCTGTATGCGTCAAACGGTTCGCTGTATGCCTCGCGCAGTATGTTCAATGATTTCTTTATTGATACCAAGGCACGCAAAATCGGTGATATCGTAACGGTTAAAATCGCCGAGTCATCCGAGGCCACCAATTCGGCCGACACCAAAACCGGCCGGGATTCAAGCCTGGAAGCGGGTATTGAAACCCTTTTTGGCGTCGAGGACTGGTATGAAGATGAGGTTTTAGACAACATCTCCCGCAAGTTGCCCCGACCCAACCCATTTGGCAATCCTGCGGTCAAAGGCAGCATGTCCAGCGGTTTTAACGGCTCCGGGAGCACGTCGCGCAGCGGGGACCTGAATGCGTTCATTACCTGCCGGGTGAGCCAGGTGCTGCATAACGGTAACCTGAAGATAGTCGGTTCGCGGGAGATTCTGGTCAATCATGAGACCCAGATGATCATCTTATCCGGGATTATCCGGCCGCGTGACATTGAAGACGATAATATCATTCTGTCCACTTTCATTTCCGATGCCAAAATCGCATACAGCGGAAGTGGGATCGTCAATGACCGCCAGCGGCCCGGTTGGCTGGCCAACCTGATTAATTCGCTCTGGCCCTTTTAACATCGTCGGGTGAGGAACATATGAACATAAAAAAATGCATTCAGGCATCATCTTTCTTTAAATGGATCACACTGGCTTTTGGGGCGTGGGTCGTCAGCACCATCCTGGTCCCGGATTCCGCGGCGGTGCGCATAAAGGATATCGCCGATATAAAAGGGGTTCGCCAGAATCAACTGGTCGGTTACGGACTGGTGGTGGGATTGGAAGGCACCGGTGACAGCGATAGCTCTTTGTTTACGATTCAATCTCTGGCCAGTTTGCTGGAAAAAATGGGCGTCACCGTTGAGACCAACGACATTGAAGATGTCGAAAATGTGGCAGCGGTCATGGTGACAGCCGATCTGCCCGCTTTTGCCAGCCTGGGCAGCCGCCTCGATGTGCTGGTCAGCTCGATTGGCGATGCAGAAAACCTGCAGGGCGGAACGTTGCTGTTTACACCGTTACGCGCTGCCGATAGCAATGTCTATGCAGTGGCCCAGGGGCCTGTCAGTACGGGCGGGTTCGCGGTCAGCGGTAACTCCGGAGACCAGGTTCAAAAGAATTTTCCGACGGTCGGGCGTGTGGTCGGTGGGGCACTGGTGGAAAAAGAGCTGCACTCCAATTTCAACCAAAAAAACGCGCTGACCCTGACGTTGAGAGACCCGGACTTTACCACCGCCAGTCGAGTGGCCCAGGCCATCAATCGTGCCTTTTACAGCCAGCTGGCCCGCACCGAGAATGCCGGCTCGATTCGGGTAACGGTGCCGGAAAACTATGTTGGCGATACGGTCCAATTCGTCACCATGATTGAAAGTCTGGGTGTCACACCGGATATGGTGTCCAAAGTGGTCGTCAACGAGCGCACCGGTACGGTCATCATGGGCGAAAACGTGCGTATTGCCACCATTGCCATTGCCCATGGCAATCTGAGCATTCAGATAAACGAATCCCAGGATGTCTCACAGCCGCTGCCGTTTTCACGCGGCGGGGAGACCGTGGTGACGCCCGAATCGGAGATCGTGGTTCAGGAAGGTAAAAACCCCATTTTCTTGGTCGAATCAGGCGTCAGTATCGGCGAGGTCGTCAAAGCATTGAATGCACTCGGCGTGTCTCCCCGGGATCTGATCGCCATTTTCCAGGCCCTCAAAGCCGCAGGCGCGCTGCAGGCAGAATTGGAGATCATCTAATGGCCGATCCTGTATCTTTACCGAAATTGCCTTTCAATGTGGCGGATAGGGTTGTCGAGGCTCAGGCCCGGCTGCAACGGACCCTGAATTCAAAGGAACGCCCATCCGACGGGAACATCAATGATCCGGAGCTGGTTGAGGCCTGTCGCCAGATGGAATCGCTGTTTATAAACCATTTATTCAAAGAAATGCGCGCCTCCATTCATCGGTCGGGGTTTATCAACGGCGGAAGAGCTGAAGAAATTTATACATCGATGATGGATGCGGAAATGGCCGCCAAACTGGCCCATAGAGGCGGTATCGGTCTGTCAGGCATGCTCTTGCATCAGCTGGGCACGTCGGCTTCAGACCCTGTGGCTGAGGATTGAAGTGATTCTGAATAATATTATTTCTAAAGTTATTGGTAATTTAGCCGATAAACCAAACAAGGCAAGATCCGATTCGGGCTCAATCTAAACGATTGATTCCATCAGGAGAAGCGATAGGAAAAATGGTCCCATGGAACACCTTTTGAATAAACTGATTCGATTGCTCGCTCACGCGACCGACCTGTATGAATCGCTGTTACGCGTTGTGCAAAACGAAAAGGATGCGGTGGTCGGTCTGAATTTAAAACAGCTCAACGAGGTCTGTAAGGCCAAAGATAATTTGCTGTTAAAACTGCGCATTCTGGAAGAACAGCGTCAGCAGGTAATGAATCGGGTTGCCGCTGAACTCGGCTGTTCGCCCGAAGGGCTGACATTAACCCGGCTCTCTGAACAGGTTGATGCGTCTTACGCGCGACGACTGCTGGACTGCAGCACCGATCTGCTGGCCCTGATTCAAACCCTGCAGGAGGTCACGCAACAAAATAAATCCCTGATGTCGCATTCAATGCAACTGATCCAGGGCTCGTATAATCTTTTAAATAATCTAATGGTGGATAATCCGGTATACTATCGCAGCGGGACTGTGGAGCGTGCTGACGAAACCGGCAGACTATTGAGCAATGACATCTAATAAATGAAATGCGTGGTACCCATAGGGGATATGAAGATTGCCTGCAGCCCGGACCGGCTGGTCACCGATGCGCTGGGCAGTTGCCTGTGCCTGACGGTCGTTGACCCGATATCCGGTATTGGCGGCCTGCTGCAGGCCATGTTGCCGTTATCAAAAGTGAATCTGAAAAAGGCCGAAACCAATCCGTTTATGTTTGTCGATACCGGGATTCCGGCACTCTTTGCGCAGTTGGCGGCCCAGGAAAATGTGTCGCCCAAACACAACTGGTTGGTAAAAGCCATCGGGTGCGGCAACCTCATGGGACACAAAGCGGTGTTTAAGATCGGGGAGCGAAATTACCGGGTACTGCGCAAGCGGCTTTCAGAAATAGAGATCCGGTTGAAAGCCGAAGATATCGGCGGTACCGTCAGTCGCACGGTCTGTCTGGATCTTGCGATGGGACAGACCATCGTTTGCAGCAACGGCATGGAGAGGGTGTTATGAGCAACACAAAGATAAACGAAATATTGGATAAGGTAAAATCATTTCCGACCATCCCCGGGGCGGGTACCCGAATGTTGAGCCTGCTTGAAGAACCCGACGCCTCTGTTTCTGAAATCGAAGATATATTGCGCTACGACCCGGGGTTGACGGCCAATATTTTATGCCAGACACCGGATACAAGCGGGCCGACCGCCGGAAATGACGTTGAATTATCGCAGGCAGTGATTGATCGAGTCGGGATTCAACTCGACCAATTGGAGAGCATTTCGGAAAAAGTGGTCCACTGGGTAAATGAATTATCGAGTGCGTCGGCATTTAATTGAGCACTGCAGTCGGCGGAATGATGCATTCCGCAGTTCTTGTAAAAGATGAATGGGGCACCCTAAAATGGTGAAAACGTTAAATCTGCAATTGAAACTGTTGAGGAAATAATCCATGAAGGCCCAAAAAATCGCAGCGGCCATACAGTCGTTTCCCGGCATGCCGGGCACAGCTGTCAAGCTGTTGGGTTTGATTGATGATCCGTCCATGCGGGTATCTCAGATCGAAGAGATATTGCGCCATGACTCCGGTTTGACGGCCAACGTGCTCAGGCTTGCCAACTCGGCTTACTTTGGGATTCCGTCTAAAATTGGATCGATCAGACAGGCCGTGATTTTACTGGGTATCAAGCGTTTGATCCAAATGGTTATTGCAGTCTGCGTTAGTGCCATCATGGACAGATCGGTACTCGGTTATGATCTGCCACCGGGCGAATTGTGGCGCCATTCAATTGCGGTCTCGGTTGCAGCCGAGGGCCTGGTCAAAGAGTTGAAAATTGAAGCGTCCGAGGAAATATTCACTGCTGCACTGCTGCATGATGTCGGTAAACTGGTGCTGGGCGAGTTTGTCAAAGATGATTTCAATAAAATAGCAACGGCTGTTTCAGAGGGCGTGAGCTTTGAGGCGGCGGAAACCATGGTATTGGGCACCAACCACGCCGAAGTCGGGGCCCAAATATTAACCCTCTGGTCACTACCCGCGGAGATTATCCATGCGGTTCAATGGCACCATGATCCCGAAGCCGTTGAGCGCACCGGCACCATGTTGGATATCGTGCATGTGGCCAATGTGATGAGTATCCTGATCGGCATCGGTATCGGCCGCGATGGTTTGCAGCATCAACCGAGCGTTGCCGTCAGCGAGCGTCTCGGACTCGAGCCCTGTGCCCTGGAAAAGGTGGCCAGTCAGACCATGCAATGGGTTAACGAGTTGTCCGGCGTTCTGGAATCCGGCTGACCCTGATTTATAAAAAGAGGACGTCCTATGTCAGATATCAATGGAGTTTTGAGTATCGCAGGCCAGGCCCTGATCACACAGCAACGGGCGATCCATGTGACGGGCCACAATATTGCCAATGTGAACACCCCCGGGTATTCGCGTCAACGCCTGATTATGGCACCCACCGTTGCGTATGATTCGGTGGTCGGAATTATGGGTAACGGCGTCAGTGCGGACGAGGTTGAGCGAATCTACGATCGGTTCTTAAATGCTCAGATTACCGGTGAAACCAACGTGATGGGACGATGGGATGCTCAGAAACAGTCGGTTGAGTCACTCGAAATTATTTTCAATGAAAGTTTCGGAGCCGGATTAAACCAGGCCATGAGTGAATTCTGGAATGCCTGGCAGGCGCTGTCCAATAATCCAGCCGGT
>JASFIG010000117.1:0-11624 GCA_050122795.1 Desulfobacterales bacterium | reverse complement strand
CATTTTCGAATTTCGAAAAAGGTCTCTTCCGGCAGAACACGCACATCCATCCAGCTACTAAACGAGCAAGACCGTTATAAAGAAATCGCCCGGATGTTAGGCGGGGAGAAAATTACCCAGAAGACCCTGGCTCACGCAAGAGAGCTTCTGGAGCAATAAGGAAAGCAACTGAAAGAACTGAAAAAAATCGGCACCCCTTTAGGCCGGCCGCCTCCTTTAGGGCAAAAAAGCGCAGCCCGCTCTTGACCCGCAGCCCGGCATTTCTTATGATGGTACTTAATATCTGTTTTTGGCCCTAAATCGCACCACGCCCATGCCGTAAATTGCACCAAGCCCATTTCTGCAATAGAGAGGTGGGTTTTTGTATTGGTGCTGGTCTGTTGTGGCGATATGTTTTTCTCACAGCAACAGGAGTCGGACCCGTGCAAATCTATAACCTGAAACGTTACCTTGTTGTTTGTCTGATGATCGTCTGCGCCAGCTGTATCTGGCCGACAGTCGGCAGCCCCCAGGACTCTTTGGATCAAGCAATCAGTAAAAAAATTGTCAGCGGCGCAGTGGACAAAGACATACTGATTATGCCTCAGCTGAACAACCTTAATTTCGGGTTCGGCCGGTTCAAGGGCCATGAGTACTTTTATGAAAAAACGATCAGTAAAATCTTTTTTCAGGATAAAAAGCTCAACGCCAGTGTTATCGATGTCAGCATTGACGGTTCGGAGATCACACTGGAGCTGTCCCATCGCATCCTGGGGACCGGAAATATCAGATTTGAATTCAGCCAAGAACTGCTGAAACTAACAACGTTTGAAGATATTGAAAAAATTTTGCTTGAAACCCTGGGAGATGAAAACCACCAGTACGTCGTCTTGGATCCCTCAAGCAAACTCTATCATCTCTGGTCCTGCAATCATTTTACCGATCCCGCCCTTATGGCCCGCATGAAACGTGAAGACGCCGATCAACAGGGCTATCGACCCAGTGGCTTTTGCTTTAAAAAAGTTGTTTATCTACCGGACCTGGCAGTGGAGAAGGCCATAGAAGCAGAATGGTCGATGCGATTGCGCCATTACGAACCCATCGAGAAAGCATCAGCCAAACAGTCCCATCTGTCTTCGATCGGGGAAACGGTCCTCAATAACTGGCCGGTTGAATTGTTGGGCTACAATTATGCTTTTTACCTGGCCGCCAGCGACGAAATAAACGCCTTTGCGATCCCCACCGGCAAAATCGTCATCACCAGCGCCCTTTTCGACTCACTGGATAATGATGACGAACTGGAAGCACTGTTGGCTTACGCCATTGCGCATATCGAGCAACGGCACAGCTTGAAAAAATATTATGATTGCCTGGAAGATGAAGAATACGCCAACGCCATGAAAAAACTGGCAACCCTGGCCGGTGCACTGGCCGGTCCTGCCAGCAGCGGGCTTTCAGGTGCCTTAAATATGGCCCTCCCCGGGGAATCCTGCAGCCCCCAGTCCCTGATCGGTTATCACTACGATTATGTTCATCAAGCCGATTCAATGGTCGCGTTGTATTTTGATGTTCATAAGAACGATCGGCAGGGCGTCGCATCTTTGATAAAAAAGCTGCAATTCAGTCAACTGGCCGTTAGCCTGCACCCGGACATGCGGTTTAACCCGCAAACAAAACCGGATGACTCCCGTCTCCGGCGTGTCAAAGAAACGAAATTCAGATATTTCAACGAAGGCAGCCATTTTAGGTTGAGTCGCAACAAAAAACCGCCGGTGCAGCTAAATCTGAAATATCATCAGATCTTTGATAATGAAAATGATGTGCATATCTATCTGGATGATAAGGCTATCTTAGAGCTGGACCAGGTCAAACGCGGCGATTTGCAATTGTGGCTATCGATTACAGACAACACCGGTGTCCACCGGTTCGAATACCAAAAAGACTCATTAACCGAGGATATGTGGGGTGCCCATCTAATCTTTAGCGTCAAAGCTGACAATCGGAAAAAAGTACTGCAGGAAACTGAAAATATTATCCTGACTGTCGGTCCGGCCAAAGGGCCAAGCGACCGGCTCAACAGCCGAACAGCCGTAACTTATACCTTTGTTCCCGGAAAAGTTACTTGGTAAATATCCGGTAAAGTTCGGTGAATTAAGGCCGATATAAACCATAACAGTGTGTTAATACACTGTCACCCAATGCTCAGAGGGTGATTCATCGTGAATCACCCTCGTCCATTGGGAATTGTCATCCCACCAATCAAGGCGCTTCTTGCCCGGATCGATCCGATCGGGGCGTTTCCTTTCGAGCTGCATGAAGTTGTATCCAAATTATACCGCCTGTCATCATACGCTTCTGCAAATGGGAAAACTGTTGCCCAGTTTTTATGGAAAATTTTCCACAAACGGCATGTTTGAATAAAGACTGAGTTCCGGTGGACCTGCTGCATTTGCTGATTTTCGTTTACTTTCTTGATTAAATCACCAGTTCGGCACGCTTTATGCTAGGCAAAAAAGCGATTGGTTTCTCTGAGCAAAATCCCAACCGGAGAATGTGGCGTATGCAACAAAGTCTTATTTCATTGCTCCTCGCTGTCGTCAGCGCCCTATTAATTTTTGTGGCGTTTGCCATTTACATCGGCGTTTAGGTCACAGTCATAGACGATGCACCGATCTAGTCAAAAATAATAGGAGACGGTGGTCTTTTGGGTAGATCCGGCAGATCGTCGAAAATGAAGCTTGCGGGCGGCAGCGGATGCCTACTGGAAAGCCAACGATCAGCCTCAGCGGAGGAAGTCACATGGACCTGAATCCGGAAAAAAGAGATACACCCCGGTTTGAACATGAAGCCACGGTCCTGATTGAGAATTATCCGTCCGGTCAATATCATGAGGGCCGGATGTATAACTACAGCCGAAGCGGCATGTATTTCGAATCAGATTTCGCCCCACCGGTCGGATCGGATATCTTTGTCGGAATTGAAAATTCGCCCTATTCATCGGGCCATGATGTCTACCGGGCCCAGGTCATCTGGTGCAAGGAGTTGCCTGACGGCGAGTCCTTTTACTACTATGGTGTTGGCATACAATACTACTAACCCCGAATTGAGCGCTACACGCTCAATTCGGGGTTAATCGCTATCGGTTATCCGTTACTACAATTCGACGGCAGCCCATCATCCCTTCTGAACGATTAACGAATAACAAATAACGGATAACAAAAACCCCAATTGATTTAAGTATCAATTGGGGTTTTGACTATCTGCGGATGGATTGGGTCAGATCGTTTATGCGTTCTCGGAATGAGATCAGATAACGGGCCACCTTGCCACGATGGTCGGCGGTAACCGAATCATGATCCCCCCTTAGAACAATCAGTGGATCAAAAGTGCAAATCTGTTCCATATCCCGAAACGCGATGCGCACATTTTCCTCACCGCCTTTTTCTTTGATTTCCGGATAAAGCGCAACGAAAGTACGAATAAAATCTCGCAGTACCAGAATGACGCCCTGGGTATAGTATATGCGGTCATCCAGCTCTGTATAGGCTACCTCATCGTTGGTCTGAACCAAAAGCCCGAGCGGCTGGTCAAGAAACTGATTACCAATAATAAAAGTGAGCATGTTGTACATGTCATCCGAACGCATGTTATAGACTGCTTTGCCGGCAGCCAAATCGTCTTCGTATTTGCGCAGCAACGCAATGCCCTCGCGATATTGACTTTCCGTCGATGGAAACCACCAGCTTGCTTCGCTAAAGGCAAAATATTTTTCGCGGGCTTCCTTTAAAGCAGCATTTTCGGCATCAACGGTGCCATACTTGGCCAGATTGGTTGAAAAAAAGTTAATTAACATGCGGGTAGCAAAAATAACACCCCGCTGCCGATTGGCGCGGTTGTCAAGCCAGCGGGTCGGAGAAACAATTAAATCATTGACCGACCAGCCAAAAGTCGATGCCATCTCTTCTTCCAGCCGGTTGCTGATAGCCGCGCTGAGTGCAATTCCCTTTTTTTGTTCGCCTGAATCCGGTTTAACCTGATCAAGAATGGACTGGATTTTTGATCTGAACCAGGGAAATTGGGTCGGATCTATCATGGTATAACCTTTGTATGCGCCCCAGTAAATACCAACCGTCAGCGGCCATATCAAAATAAAGGCCAGCAGTACAATGATGGTCCATTTGCCAAAAGTCGTCAATTTGGGTTTCAGTTTTTTTAGCATTATATCTGCCCTGTCTGAGTTTAAAAGTGACGTTGTCCAACGGCGTTCAATTTCTCAAACCTAACCGCTTGCTGGCCGGGTGTCAATATTTTCTGCCGGGCAAGGGTTTCGATTACAGGCAGCAGCGGGGGCCTGAGTCGATTTCAGTTGCCTCTTGACACGAATTGCGAAAATGCTACTCTTACTCAGGCATTCATCTATCGTCATTACGTCGAGCTGAAGAAATTCAAAAGGCTTTAGGAAGATACGGCATGTTATTTGACATTTGGCAAGCACAAAAAAGAAATTCTGAAATATCGACAAGCAAACTGCGGCTACGGCCAGGCACGATGATTGCGCTGGGGCTGATCGGGCTGCTTTGTTCCTGTGCAACCACCAGCCATTATGGGCAGCTGCAGTCCAGCCATGACATCACCCAGCTATTCGAAAAGGCGCAGGTGTTGTCGGACCACACATATTATTATAGCGGGCTGCAGGGGGTGCCGGATGCCATCATCGGAATCCATCCCAATTATACGCTGCGGGCAAAACTGTGGCAACAGGTCGATTTTTCACATCTGACCTTAAAAAAATGGATATTCCGGATGAATTATGTCCATCTGGTAAGACCTCAAGGCGCATGGATTTTAGGCCCTGATGGCGACCGCCTGGGCATCTGGTTCTCAGCAGAGCGTCAAACCAGTGTCCGCCTTGACAGTGAAAATCGTCTGATCGTTGCGCCCCCTCTACCACCGGAATTAAAGGGCATCCCTTAAACGCTATATATCCGATGAGAGGTTTGATATGGTCAGAAGACTGCTACTGCTGACAACCCTTGTGCACACATTATTGACCACCGGATGCGTTGCCCTGATTGTGGGCGCGGGTGCCGGCGCCGGAACCTTTGCTTATGTTAACGGCCAATTGAGTCGCACATATCAGGCATCCTACGAGAAGACCTACGCGGTGTGCCATCAAATTTTAGCCGACCTCAAACAACCCATCCTTGAAGAGAACACCGACGGCATCCAAACCACCATTAGATCCAAGCGGGTCGATGAAACACCCATGACCGTGCGAATTCGCATCATCGATCCGGCCTGGACCGAGGTATCGGTTCGAACGGGTCACGTGGGCGTCTGGAAGAGACAAATATCCGAGCAATTTCATAAGTTTGTGGCCGAACGCATCAAGCCATAAGGGATAGTTGAGCGTAAACGCTCAACTATCCCTTATGGGCAAGGGGTAATTCGGCATTGAGCGCATCGATCTGTTCCTGTTCCAGACGGTTGATTTCTTCAATATGGGAATCCATGATCTGCTCGAGGCGCTCATCGAAGAATCGATGCAGGCTGTAGTTGCCGACTGCAGTGAAGCCGCGCCGTATCTTGTGATATCCACCCATTCCCGGATCGAACCGCTTGATGCCATTGGCAATCCCCCATTCAATCGGGCTGTAATAACACGCGTTGAAATGCAGAAAATTGATATCGGCTGAGCAGCCCCAATATCTGCCGTACAAACGGTCCCTCTTGTGTACCAGAAGGGATAAAGCGACCGGTGAATCGGGCTGAGTCTCTTTAAAAGCGGCTACCAGAAGGAGCCGGTGGCGGTAGCCGTCCGCCAGCCCTTCAAAAAATGACCGTTTAAGATATTTACACCCCCAGGGACCGAATTTATCATTGGTCCGTTCGTAAAACAGATAAATCTCAGATAGAAGCGTCGGCGGAATTTGATGGCCCGCGAAAGTTTTCAAATAAACGCCCTGATTTTCAAGTGATTGGCGCTCCCGCTTAATATTACGACGCTGGTTTGAATTAAATACAGCCAGATAGTCATCAAAAGATAGATACCCCGCATTGTGCCAGGAAAAGCTTTGATGCAGCCAGCTGACAAATCCGTAATGGATCATTTTTTGGTGCCATTCCGGATCGACAAAGAGAAAGCTGCAACCGGACAGTCCATACTGACGGCAGAAGTGCTCAATTTCAGTAACCATTTGCCGGGTTAATGGGTCCTCGTTTTCTCCGGGTGCCATTAAGAAGCGGTATCCGATCATTGGCGTAAAAGGACTCATACCAACCAGCTTGGGATAGTAATGTATCTTCAACTGGCGGGCTACATCCGCCCAGGTATGATCGAAAACAAACTCACCGGCACTGTGGGCCTTGATATACAGGGGCGCCGCCGCGACCAGGCGGTCATCAGACCAGATCGTTAAATGATAGGGCAACCATCCGGTTTCAGCGCTCGTGCTTTTGGAAACTTCCAATTGGCGAAGCCAATCCCACTCTAAAAATGGGGTGTCCAAAGGCTGCGCTAGAGCATCCCATTGGTTCTGGTCGACTTCGGTGATGCTTTTAAGCCAGACGGCATTATATGATGTTGCTGATGGCGGGGTCATGCTAAAAATACCCATTTCGCTTAAAATTGTCAGGCGGTAACCCGCATGGCGTTGACCTGCTTAAAATTAAGGTCAAACACCATCGCTGTCACCCTTTTTCTGCAAATCGCCGTCACCCGCATTTGAAAACACCGTTTCAAGATTTTGCGCTGTGCCCAGTAGGGGTCGGTCCACTCCCACATGCAACGGTTTATGGCGCCCCGGCATCTTGACAACCCGGATAATAAGAGCATATTATGCTGGTGTTTGGAAGCGCTGTCAGTTTCTATTTGAGAGCCTCCGTCGCGCCATACAAATGCCGTTACAATAGAGCCTGGGCAGCTTGCTGCGTTAATTATACAATAAAAGGGAAAATAGATGCCATTATATGAGTTCAGATGCCTGAAATGTAATGATTGCTTCGAAATATTGGTAATGAAACAAGAGGAGGAGGTGGAGCTCAAATGCCCTCACTGCGATTCCGAAGAATTTGAAAGGATCATGAGCGCTTCCTGTTATAGCATGGGCAGCGGTTCGGGCAAAAGTGAAGGCGCAAGCGCCCAGACACGCAACTGCCCCAGCGGCAGTTGTACCACCTATGAAATCCCGGGACATGAGGCTTGATTTCCAATACCTACCCTGGTCACCCGGTTCGTCAGTCCCTGCCCCATGGTCAACCAACTCATCGGGTCTATTTTTTTGCTTACTTTCACAATGGTTACTAACGCCTGCAAGCCTGTCTGCTTAATAACCCGCGCTCGATTATTCATTTGCCTGTTTAAGGAATGTAAATGAAACAGATACATATTCAAGAAAAAGAGCAATTTAAAAAGCTTTTTAAACAAGAACAAATTGACAATTTCGAGGATCGCTACAAGGTCCTGGAAGTTTTTTTGCAGACCGAAAAACATGTCACCATTGAAGAAATGACTGAACATTTGAATCGCGTCGGCTGGCGCCTTGAACCTGAATTTGTTCGGGAAACAATGAAATTGATGTGCCGCTTCGGATTTGCCCAAAAAAGCCGGTTCGATAACGGCGACCTGCGTTATGAGCACCGGCATCTGGGGCAGCATCACGATCATATGGTCTGCACCAAATGCAAAAAGATCATCGAGTTTGAGAACGAGCAACTGGAGGAGTTGCAGATCAAAATAGCAGCCACGCAGGGATTTCATATGCTGCAGCATAAAATGGAAATATATGGCATCTGTGACACCTGCCTTAAAGAACGTATCCAATTGATGCCACTGGTTATGGCAAGGCCCGGTGAGCGGCTGGTGCTTAAAGACTTTGAAGGCGGCGTCGGGGCTCGCATGCGTTTGATGTCGATGGGGTTGCGACTTGGCGATGAAATTGAAGTCATATCAAATAATAACCAGGGGCAAATCGCGATTGCCGCTGATTATAAGCGCTATGTACTCGGAAAGGGTCTGGCTCAAAAAATTCGCGTTGAACCGATACGGCAAGCTCGCGCCGAATGTCAGCAATAATAAAACCACGAAGGAACAAACCCGCCCGCCTCGCCTTGCTTGCATGGCGGGCGTGGGACCACAGAGAAATAAGCCGAGATCCATTCTAAAAAACCTTTGTGACCTTTGTGCCTTTGTGGTCAAAAGTGTTTATCACAGTCTGAATGTGCCAATTTATAAGAAGGTATTCACACTTACAAAATGGAACCATTTGAACCCGCATACATTCAAACCTACAAAACCGGAAAGTTACGCACAAAGATAACGAAAGCCCGCAAGCGATTAAGCCCCTGCGCCCTTTGCCCGCGGAAATGCAGCGTCGACCGACTGGGCGGTGAAACCGGTGTATGCCGGACTGCCGCACATGCCTGGGTCTCCAGCTACAACCCGCATTACGGTGAAGAGTCACCTCTGGTGGGCAGCCAGGGCTCCGGCACCATTTTTTTCACCCATTGTAACCTGATGTGTTTGTTTTGCCAGAATTTTGATATCAGCCATCAAGGCCACGGACAAGAAGTGAGCGACCAACAACTGGCAGCCATCATGCTCGCATTGCAGCAGCAGGGATGCCACAATATCAATTTTGTCACGCCGTCACATGTGGTCCCTCAAATTTTGGCCGCTCTTGAAATTGCCATTCAACATGGGCTTAACGTGCCGCTGGTCTTCAATTCCGGCGGCTATGATCGGCCTGCAACGCTCAAGCTGTTGGAGGGCGTGTTTGATATTTACATGCCGGACTTTAAATTCTGGGATCGGGATATTGCTGAAAACGCCTGCCAGGCAGGGGATTATGCTGAAATTGCCTGCAGCGCACTCAAGGAAATGCACCGGCAGGTCGGTGATCTGGTAACCGACAATGCGGGTATTGCCCAGCGCGGTCTGATCATTCGACACCTTGTCCTGCCAGGCGGAGTAGCGGGCACGCGTGAAATTATGCGCTTTATCGCCCGCGAAATCTCAACCCGCAGCTATGTCAACATCATGGCCCAGTATCGCCCTTGCGGGCGCGCTTCTGAAATAAAGGAATTGAATACCTTTCTTTCACCGGCGGATTACCATCGCGCACTTCAGGATGCCGCCGAAGAAGGGATCACGCGTCTTGCATGAAAATAGATGAGAAGTTCATTTTGCAGGGCCTAAGAATTTGTCTGGATAAGGAATTTGTGAAATAATAGATGACATGCAAAAAATTTTTGCCGTCGGTGATATTCATGGGTGCTATGAAAAGCTGCGTGCACTCATGGACAAAATCCCGCTGAATATGGAGCAAGACCAGCTGCTTTTTATCGGAGATTATATCGATCGGGGACCGGGCTCCATTGAGGTACTAGACTATCTAATTGATTTAAAAAAGCGATTGCCGGGCACACTCTTTTTGAAAGGTAATCATGAAGATATGCTGCAAAATTATCTGGACGGCAACGATCGATTTACCTATTTGTTAAACAGCGGTCAGCAGACCCTGGACGCATATCTGAACAAACAGGACGCTTCTGAGGATTACCCGGTGCCGTCCGCACATCTCGAATTTTTAAATGAGTTGCGTCTATATTACCAGACTGAAGATTATATCTTCGTGCATGCCGGTATGCGAAATAAAGTTCCCCTGGAATCACAGAAAGAAACCGATCTGCTCTGGATCCGCGATGAGTTCATTTACTCTGATTATGATTTTGGCAAACGCGTTGTGTTTGGCCATACGCCTTTTAAGGAACCGCTCGTACAGACCAACAAGATCGGGATTGACACCGGAGCCGTTTATGGTAACCGACTCACATGTGTTCAGCTACCGGAAATGATTTTTTTTTCAGAATAGTAAATTTGAGCTGAATCGGCCAGAAAGATTGACTTGCGCTGCTTGCATCATTGAACAGGCAATCATATCCACGGTAAACACATCGGAGCACCCATCTGATTTGCATTGGCAGCGACATTCGGTAGGGCTTTTAGAGGATTGATGAGGAGGAAGACTGATGCCAGTGAATGTCCGAACCATTGTTGCCTTATTTTTGATATTTGGATTTTCAACGACCGCCCTTGCAGAGCGCTTGGCAGTTTCCGCCCCGGTTGCCAATATTCGCTCCGGTCCGGGAACGCGTCACAATGTGTTGTGGAAAGTGGAAAAATTTTTCCCATTTCTGGTAATTGACAAATCTGGTGAATGGTACCAGTTTAAGGATTTTGAAGATGACCGCGGCTGGGTGCACCGCTCGCTGGTAGATAAGACCCCGACAGTGATCACCAAAAATGACACATGTAATATTCGGTCCGGCCCCGGAACGGATCACAACGTCCTGTTCACTGTCGAAAAAGGAATACCCTTCAAAGTTCTCAAACGTAAAGGCAGCTGGATTCACATCGAGCATTCAGATGGTGATAAAGGTTGGATCCATAAAGCGCTGGTTTGGTAAAAAGGTAAAAAAAGAACGTGCCCGTATTGAAAGGTGTAAAAAAAAATAAACAATTAATTGTGGGTGTGGGTTCGGCTTTAGTCGATATACTGGCTCACGAAGAAGATGCGTTTTTAAATAAAACCGGTGCCGTTAAAGGCGGCATGACATATGTCAGCAAGGAGTTTATTGAAAAATCCCTGTCGCTTGCATCCAGCAGGCCCAGCCTGGTACCCGGAGGGTCTGCCTGTAATACAATCGTGGGAATCGGCAAACTCGGCGGAGCCGCTCGTTTTATTGGAAAATGCGGTAATGGTGAAATGGGCCGATTTTTTGAAACCGATCTCATACGTCAAAATGTTGAGCCTTCGCTTTTGCGCTCAGATTCGCCCACCGGTCGGGTTCTGTCCATTATCACTCCGGATGCGCAACGCTCCATGTTTACATTCCTGGGTGCTTCGGCTGAAACCTCACCGCAAGACATCTCTGAAGATTTTTTTAAAAATGCGGCCATTGTTCATATCGAAGGCTACCTGCTGTTTAACCCGGATTTGATCCTAAAGGTTTTAGAAACTGCCCAACAGTCCGGTGCACGGATTTCGTTGGATCTGGCCAGCTTTAATGTTGTTCAAGAATCCCGTGATCTGGTAGAGCAGATTGTAGCATCTTTTGTCGACATCCTTATTGCCAATGAAGATGAAGCTCGGGCTTTCACCGGGCACCGGGATGAGGCCCGCGCCATCAAAGTCCTGTCTGAAAAAGCGGAGATTGCCGTGCTTAAAGTCGGCGAGCGGGGCAGCTTTATTGCCTGTGGCAATCAAATTGTGCCCATCCAGCCCAAAACCGGTGGCGCCGTAATTGATACGACCGGCGCCGGTGATTTATGGGCAGCGGGCTTTCTTTATGGATTGGTCAACGGATATGCGCTTGAGCGATGCGGTGAACTGGGCTCAGCGTGTGGTTATGAGGTCTGTCAGGTGATCGGCGCCAACATACCCGATGCCGGCTGGGAAAGAATCCGGAAGCTATTGGCGTGATGAAGCGGTGGCGTATTGATAAAAGACTGAATATAAGATATCAAATCTATATCAACACTCCCATACTCCAGTACTCCGACACTCCAAAGGGCCGCCTGAAAGCAAACATGCTTTTTTAGGATAATGCTGAGTAAAAAGGAATATGCAAACATAATGAAAAAC
>JASFIG010000116.1:0-11673 GCA_050122795.1 Desulfobacterales bacterium | reverse complement strand
CGATCGGTTCAGAATCTACAATATCCATTTGAACAAGAGCCTGAGCCACCCGAAAACGGCAATAAACCCTCCGCAAATAGCACAAGGATGGCCCGCATGAAAAAACAACTCTTATCCATACCTGAGGCGGCGGACCTGTTAAGCTGCAGTACCCGCACGGTTCGGCGCTTGATCGAAGAGCGGACCATCGAGGCCTGCAAGCTGCGAAGTTCGACCCGGGTGGTTTATGCGTCTCTGCGCGCCTATATCGTGACCATTGTTAGCGATTATCAGGAGCAATACGGCGGCGCCGAGTACAAATCATCGAATTAAAAAAGTGCGCCTGAGCAGGACCCGTTGCCTTTTGTTATTCTCCCCGTAAATATTGTCCCAGGTCGAATACTTTTATAATAGGATCAGTCCTTCGAAATTTCTTCACGCGCATTAGCAATAAAGCAACGCCTCATTTTAACAATAGAAAATAGGCAGAGTCAGAATTAGCTCTGCTTTTGTATTCGCGGCATCAAAGGATATCCACAAAACTGATCGAATAGGAACGGTTACCTTCGAATAAGGCTGCAAATATTTTTGCGTTGTAAATATAGGGATCAATTCTACAACACACCGATTTTTCAGGCTTCTGCTCTTCATTCGGGATAGGCGGTCAACCTGGGTTGCACCCTTATTTGAATGCAATTCCTGCATGATCGCACGTCCACCCGGCACTTACTCAATTTTTCCAAAGATCCTGCCGAACAGGCCGTATCAATTAATTAAAAGTAAATTAACCAGTTATCGTTAACTGCATTTTTAGGGGCCATCCTGCAGAGCGCCCTTCTGCCGACAGTTTGGATCAATACCGCCGGCTGGCATGTCCCTTGCTCTGGATAGAAGGCGACAGCAGCAAAAGGAATGTTTAACGCAAACGACAAAACCGGGGTAGAAAAATGAAAAACACAACTTCAAAAAAATACAGCGTCGGAATTGATGTGGGTTCGGTTAGCCTGAACTGCATGGTGATCGATCAAAATAAAGACATTGTTTTTGAATCTTCGTATAAGCGTCACTTTGGCAAAATCAATGCGGCGATGATAGAGCTGATTGAACTCCTGATGGCGAGGCTGGGGCAAAGCCATATTCAATCCATTTCTTTTACCGGCAATCACGGCAAGAAGCTGGCTGAAAAACTGGGCGTCTTCTACGAGTTTGAAACCATCAGTCAGGCTCTGGGTGTCCTGCATATCATGCCGCAGGCCCGGAGTCTGATCTGCATGGGGGGGCAGGATACCGCTTTAATGCAGATTTTTCACGATGCCGGCGGATGGGAGCTGGAGAATTTCAATGCCAACGGGCCCTGTGCTGCGGGCACCGGATCATTTATCGATCAGCAGGCCGAGCGCCTGGCAACATCTTTATATGAAAAAAACAAGCAGACCTCCCAGAGCCATATCGATCATATCTTAGATGACTTCATCGGCCTGGGCCTTAAAAGTGAAAAGCCCGCCCATGTGGCCTGCCGCTGCACGGTCTTTACCAAATCCGACATGATCCATCTGCAAAACAAAGGCGAAAAGCTGGAGGATATCATCTACGGCCTGCACGTCGGCAACGCCCGTAATTATATCAGTACGATTGTCGCCAATCGCCAGCTCAAAGACCCGATTGTCTTTATCGGCGGATTGTCCAAAAATGAGCTTCAGGTCAAGGCATTTAAAGCCTACTACCCCGATCTGGTGGTCCCGGCCCATAGCACCTCAACCGGAGCGCTGGGCGTGGCGCTCAAAGCCCTCGAGACCGAGCGGCCTGAGGCCTTCACGCCCGCCGACCTCAAAAAACTGGATGCGCACACGACCATCGCCGTGCCGCAGGCACCCCCCCTGGTCCTGAAAAAAACAGAAGTGCCCGATGAGAGAGAATCCAGGCGGAAAATACTGGCACTCGGAACGCCGGCCTATCTGGGAATCGATATCGGCTCGACGACCACCAAATATGCACTCATCGACGAAAACCGCCGGATCATCCTTAAAAATTACGTCCACACCCGGGGCAAGCCGGTGGAAGTGACCCAGCGCCTGCTCAAGCATATCGTCGCTGAACTGGGCGACAGGATCCGGATCAGGGGAGTGGCCACAACCGGCTCGGGACGTTATGTCGTCGGCGACTTTTTAAATGCCGATCTCATCATCGATGAAATCACGGCCCATGCCAGAGGTGCGGTCGAAATGGATCCACAGGTGGACACCATTTTCGAAATCGGCGGCCAGGACGCCAAATATATCTCGCTGGTCAATGCCAACCCGCTGGATTTTGACATGAACAAGGTTTGCGCTGCCGGCACCGGCAGCTTCCTGCATGAATTGGCCAATAAATACGGCATCAATATCGTCGACGAGTTCCAGGATATCGCTCTTGCGGCCGCGGCCCCGGTCAAACTCACCGATCGCTGCACGGTTTTCATGGAGTCCGACCTGGTCTCCTATTACCAGCAAGGGGCCAGCCGGGAAAACCTGGTGGCCGGGCTGTGCTATGCCATTGTCCACAATTATTTAAATCGGGTGGTCGGCAAAAGAAAAATCGGACAGCGCATTATGTTTTTAGGCGGGCCGTCTTTGAATAAAGGTGTTGTGGCCGCCTTTGAAAACGTGCTGGATCGCGGCCTGCAGGTGCCGCCGCATCGGGAGGTGCTCGGCGCATATGGCGCGGCCATTGCGATTCAGGAAAAAATGAAGACTGAAAACATTGCCCGCAGCACTTTCAGGGGCATGACCGGCGCCATCAACGACCGCATGAACTTTACCGAAAAAGTATGTCGCGTCGACCCTACCTGCCACAATCAATGCAAGCTTAAAATTTATCAGTTCGACAGCCGGCGCAGTATCTGGGGCGGTGAATGCGGCCGCCACGAATTGGCCCGCAGCCGAAGCAAAAGAAAAGAAGATTTCTTCAAGCGCCGGCGCATGCTGTGGGAAACCCACATGGCCGGCGCGTATACAACGCTTGACGACCGGCCGCTAATGGAGATCGACGGGCGCCCGACCATCGGGATGCAACGGGCGCTTTACGGGCACCATACCGCTGTTCTCTGGGCTCATTTTTTCGAGCGTCTCGGGTTTCGCCTGGTGCTCAGTCCGCCAACCAACGCGCATATCTCCAAAACGGGTGTCGAGCGGTCTGTGGACGGGGTCTGCTACCCGGTAAAGGTCTCTTATGGCCACATCGCCCGCCTGGCCGGTAAAACCCGGTACCTGTTCATTCCCAGCCTGATCAAAATGCAGACACCCCGGCCTTCTGAGACCGGCTTTTACTGCCCTATGGTTCAAAGCAACGGGTATATGGTGCGCACAGCCTTCGGGCTCGATCCGGCCGCTATTATCAACCCGGTTGTGCACTTCAAGTACAGCCCCGATATGCTGGCCGCTGAGTTATACCGCCAAATCGGGCAGCACTTGAAATGTTCCCGGCGGGCGATCAAGGCGGCTTTGCGCTATGCCCTCGGACGCCAGCAACAATTTGTGGCGGATATGCTGCAGCAGGGAAAACGTATTCTTCAAAAACTGGATCCGAGCACGCCGCTGCTGATCGTCACCGGCCGCCCCTATAATCTTTATGACGACCGCCTGAATTTAAGGCTCGGTCAAAACCTGGCTAAGCTCGGTATGACGGCCCTGCCGATGGATTTTATCGATACCGGGTCCGTGATCCTGACTGAATATCCGTCCATGTTCTGGGGGCTGGGGGCGCAAATCCTCAAAACGGCCAAGATCGTCGCCGCCAAAGATAATGCGTTTGGATTGCATCTGACGAATTTCGGCTGCGGCGCGGATTCATTCATCGAGCACTTTTATAAATCCGTTATGGCAGACAAACCCTGCCTGATCCTCGAGCTGGATGAGCACAGTGCCGCCGCCGGTGTGATGACGCGCATTGAAGCCTATCAGAACGTAATTGAAAACAGCATGGCGAAATGTCAACCGCAACCGCAACGCCAAATTATCAATGAATAGAGGAAAATAAAATGAAACCAGAAAATCAGAAAAGCCAGGGATCGCCGACAGACAGCGTTGGTAAATTTCGATTACGCCACAAAACCGTTCTGATTCCCGAGATGAACCGTATCGGGGCGCATTTAATAGCGGCCACCTTCAAAAGCTTCGGTATGAATGCCCGCGTGCTGCCGACTTACAAAGGCCTCGATATCGGCAAAGAATATACGTCCGGCAAAGAGTGCTTTCCCTGTCAGATTACCCTGGGCGACATTTTGCTGTATCTTAAAACCGAGCAGCAGAAACGGGGTGCCGCCTTTGATCCGGAAAACTATCTGTATTTTTTACCAACCTCCGACGGGCCCTGCCGGTTCGGCATGTATAACCAATATCAGCGCATGGTATTGGATTCGTTTACCGGATTGGACCGGGTAAAAATCGTATCGATCACAACCAAGGATGGCTATTCACTTGACGGGATCATCGATAACAAGCGCATGCTTGATTTCAGAAAAGCCAGCTATATAGCCATCATCGTGGCCGACATCATGGAGCGGCTCTTGTGGCGAATCCGACCCTATGAAAAGACAGCGGGCATTACCGATGCCTTTATCGACCGCTGCCGGCATACCATGCAGGCATCTATTGAGACGCATGCGGCCGCCGGTGCCTATGATAGGATCCTGGATAAACTCGAGGAAATGGTGCGGGAAGCCAAAACCCTGATGGATCCGGCCATCCCTGCCAAGCCCTTGATCGGGATTGTCGGTGAAATCTTTTTAAGAATGCACGTGCAATCCAACCAGGATTTAATCCGGGTTCTTGAAAGGCATGGTGCCGAGGTGGTCAATTCTTCTCTGGCCGAATGGGTCAACTATATCAGCTACGGCCAATACCAGAAAAATAAAACCCATTTACGCTTAAATCTCAGACAATTCAATTTGAAGCGCTTGAAAACAGATTTGGAAAAGATGCTCGATTTCGGAAGCGAGCTTTTTTACCAGGAATTGAGACAGAAACAGTTTTACCGCCGGATTTCAAAATCAATCGATATCGCGCACGACCATAAGGTGCACCATCTGAAACGCCTGCTCCACGAAGAAGATATTTTTACCTTTGATATCACCACTGAAACCTGTTTAAGCATCGCCGCCATTTTGCAATTTGCAAAAGAAGGCACCAACGGAGTCGTCAATGTTTACCCTTTTACGTGCATGCCGGGCATGACCACTTCGGCCATTGTCAAACCCGTCATGAACAGGCGCCGGATCCCTTATCTGGACACGCCTTACGACGGCAGCCTGCAGCCGGGCAGAGAGACGGCCATCCGGACCTTCATGCATCAGGTGCAGCAACATTTTCAGCGCCACGGAAGAAAAGGATGTATTCTGCAGCGCGCCGCATGAGCCCGCGATACGGCTATTGATATGCCTTTACACTATTTAGATAATTACGGGCAGAGCAACGCGGGCCTGGCCGGAGCCTTTGCTGAGGATCCGGCCGATCCATTGGCCCGATCCCAAAATGAGCTACCCCCATTGGGCATCTACCGCCTGATCTGCGGCGGCCTGATGTTTATCGGGTTAACAGTCGGCATATTCTGGTTTCAATTTTCTAAAATACCGGGCGGCAGCCGGCCTGAGGTATGGAGCCAGCTGCAATGGCGTTACCTGCTCTGGTTGCTGCTGTTTCTGCCGGTCGATACGGTTGCAGCCGGTTTGCGCATCTGGGTGATCGGCCGCGTTCTGCAGCCCGGTGTGAGTTTATGGACCTGCCTGAAGGCCGGGTGGGCCAATCTGGGACTTGCTATGCTGACGCCCTCTCAAACCGGCGGCGGGTTCGGTCAGATGTACATGTTAAACCACGGGGGCATGCGTCTGGGCACGGCCCTGACGGTCAGTTTGATCTCTTTTCTGGGCAGCATGGTCGTCTTGCTGCTTGTGGGTATTCATGGGTTGCTGTCATCGAGCGTCGCGCACCTGAGCGTCTTTTTCAAGGGCGCCTTTGTCGTCTTTTTTCTCGTTTTCGGCGGCCTGATGGCTGCTGTCTGCTGGCCCGGGTTGGTGCGCCGCGTGGCCCGGGCAATGACGACGGCGGTCGGCAAAATCGAAGGCCGAAACAGTTTGCCGCACAAGCGCCGCAACCGGCGCTTGTCTGAAAGCGTATGCCGTCTGTCAAAAAAATGTATCGATCTATGCGACCACCATCAGGACAACATGCGCCGTTATTTTCGCCTGAGCAACTCAAATTTTTTGTGGGTATGTCTGCTAAGCCTGGTTTTCATGGTGGCGCGCGCCATCATGGCCTTTTTGTGTTTGCGTTTTCTGGGCATTGCGGTCGCCGACGTGGGCCATGTCCTGCAAACCCAGTTGTGCCTGATTTTTCTGATATACTTTGCGCCCACCCCCGGCAGTTCAGGCCTGGCTGAAGGGGCGTCGATGGCGATGATGGCGGGTATCATTTCAGCCGGGTTCGTGCCGTATTATAACCTGCTGTGGCGCTCCTTGACGCTGTATCTTCCGGCCGTCGCCGGACTCATATTTTTGCTGTGGGCCCTCGTTAAGGATGCACGCCATGCGGTCGATCGTCGTGCACGCAAGCGGGTTGCCTGATTGGACGGGCGTTTGTTTCCCATAAAATATTGCCATTTTAATTGACAGGCAAATGGTGGTATAATATCGTTTTTAATGCGGATTCGATAACCAGGCCACACCGTTAACACTGCTGATTCTGTCCGGACGACAAACGATATCTCCATCTGCCGTACACTTAAAGGCGCCGATTCGTTAAATACGAGCTCTGATTCTGGCAACCTTAAAAGCATTAGAATGTTATGGCACGATCTAACACAAGCAGCGGTTCCCGCCTTATCGCCTTATCGCTGATAATTGCCTATATGATTTTTTTCAGCGCCTGTCTTAATGACGCCCCCCGACGGATTTCGCCCAGGGCGGTCAAAGGTATTCTCGATCTCAGTGACTGGGACTTCAAAAAGGACGGCCCGGTGGATCTCGGCGGTGAATATGAATTCTATTGGAGCCAGCATTTAACCCCTTTGGATTTTTCAAAAGCACCGCCGCCGGAAAAAACAGGATTCATCACGGTTCCCGGATATTGGAAAGATGAGACATTTAACGGGAAAAAGTTTCCAGGACAGGGCTACGTCACGTATCGTCTGAACATTCAACTTAATGAACAAACGAAATCCCTTGCACTCAGGTTACTTGAGATCTCTACGACGTATAATATCTTTGTAAACGGGCAAAAGGTGGGCGCTTTAGGCGTGCCCGGCAATAGTCTTGAAACGACAATTGCCCTGCAGTTTCCCCAGATCATTAATTTTAAAATTAAAACAAATCGAATGGAGCTCATTTTCCAGGTTTCCAATTTCCACCACCGCCGCGGCGGGCTCTGGGAAATTATTCAGCTGGGTAGAGAAAAGGATCTGCTCAAGGCCCAGCAGAAAAGACTGAGTTTCGATTTATTTCTATGTGGGAGCATATTAATAATGGCCCTCTATCATCTGGGGCTTTTTAGTGTCAGAAAAAAAGACCGTTCTTCGCTTTACTTCAGCATCTTCTGCTTTCTAATTGCGCTGAGGCTGCTGACCACCGGCGGAAGATACCTCATCCTCCTTTTCCCGGACATGAGCTATGAGCTTATGATCAAGCTCGAATATCTTTCTTTCTATCTGGCCGTCCCGGCCTTCGGGTTGTTTCTAGAATCGATTTTTCCCAAGTTTTCAAAGCGAATTCTGCACCTCATCATTATCCTGGGAATCGCGTTTTCATGTATCGTGATCTTCACCCCGGCAAGAGTTTTCAGCTACACCCTCAATGTATACGAAATGGCGACCCTGATCACTATTATATACGGTCTCTATGTCATCTTTGTCTCATTGCCCAAAATGAGAATCGAAGCATTTGTCTTTCTCATTGGTTTTTTTATTTTTTTACTTGCCGTGCTAAACGACATGCTGCACGTTGAGCGTATCATCCAGACCGGCTTTTACGTGCCTTTTGGCCTGTTTGCTTTTATTCTATCCCAGGCCTTTCTTCTCTCTTACCGCTTCTCAACCGCTCTGACAACCGTTGGAACTCAGCAAAAAGAACTGAGAGATACCTTTGAATCGTACAAAACGGAAATCATTGATCGTGTGCAGGCCGAAGAAGCGCTGCGCGAAAGTGAAGAAAAATACCGAACCATCCTCCACAGCATCCAGGAAGCGTATTACGAGGTCGATCTGGCAGGCAACCTGACTTTTTTCAATGATTCTTTGCGCCGGCACCTGGGATATTCAAAGAAAGAGCTCATGGGCATGAACAACCGGCAGTTTACAAGCAAAGATAATATCGAGCGGGTATATAAAACATTTAACTCAGTCTACAAAACCGGAAAGCCCGCAACGGCACTTGACTGGGAGATGATCGCAAAAGACGGCAGCAAAAAATTCGTTGAGCTTTCGGTATCGTTAATGCGGGATTCAGACGGCCAGCCGATGGGGTTTCGGGGAGTTGCCCGTGACATTACCGAACGCAAGAAATCCGAAGAACAGGCCAAGCTCCATCAGCAGCAGCTGATGCAGGCCAGCAAAATGGTGGCGCTGGGGACCCTGGTTTCCGGGGTCGCCCATGAGATCAACAACCCCAACAACTTTATTATGCTCAATTCACCTATTTTAAAGGAAGCCTGGGAAAATGCCATGCCGATTCTGGAAAAATATTATGAGGAGAATGGCGATTTCATTATGGGCGGCATGAAATTCAGCGAGATGCGCGACAATATACCTGCCCTGTTTTCCGGCATATCCGATGGGTCCAAGCGCATAAAGCGCATTGTTGATGATCTCAAAAATTATGTCAGAAACGACAGCGCCGATCTAACGCAACCGATTGACATCAACGCGGTGATAAAATCCGCCGTTTCACTGTTGACCAATATGATCAAAAACACCACGCACAACTTTTCAATCGAAAAAGGCAATGACCTGCCGGTGTTAAAGGGCAATTTCCAGCGGCTCGAACAGGTCATGATCAATTTAATTCAGAACGCCTGCCAGGCACTTCCAGACAACAATAGGGGCATTTATATTTCCACAGCCTATGATCAGAATAATTCAAACATCGTCGTTACCATTCGAGATGAAGGTGTGGGAATGCCACCTGAGACCGTAGAGCACATCATGGACCCGTTTTTTACGACCAAACATGACGCCGGCGGGATCGGGCTGGGATTGTCGATTTCATCCAGAATTGTCGAGGAGCATGGCGGCACCTTACGCTTTAGCTCTGAACCCGGCGCCGGCACAACCGCAACGATTACCTTGCCGATTGAGCGCGAAAAACAAACCCTGGAGGGGAATCCAGAATGACCGAAACACGCTATCCGCAGTTTCCCGTTATGATGGTGGACGATGAAGCCCAGGCGATCACCAGCTTTGAAATGACCTTGCGTTCGGCCAATATGAATCATTTCATTCGCTGTCACGACAGTCGTGATGTTATGCCGCTGCTTGCCAGCCAGGAAATTGAGGTAATGCTCCTGGACTTGAGAATGCCGCACATTTCCGGTGAAGAGCTCCTTCCGATGATCACGGCCGACTATCCGGAAATTCCGGTGGTGGTCGTCACCGGCTCAAACGATATCGATACGGCCGTTAAGTGCATGCAAAACGGCGCCTTTGACTACATTTTAAAACCGGTGGAGAAAAGCCGCCTGATCGGAGGCGTCAAGCGGGCCGTTGAGCTGCGCGAGCTGCAGCGGGAAAATCAATTGCTCAAAGCGCAGGTGCTGTCTGACAGACTGGAGCGACCCGAGGCTTTTTCGGAAATCATTACCACCAGCGCTGCGATGCGCGCCATATTCCAATATGTCGAAGCCGTCGCCGTTAGCCCGCGCCCGGTATTGATAACCGGCGAAACCGGTGTGGGCAAGGAATTGGTGGCCCAAGCCGTCCATACCCTGAGCAACCGTTCGGGCGCTTTTGTACCTGTGAATGTGGCCGGCCTGGATGACCCGGTATTTGCAGACACGCTTTTCGGCCACAAGAAAGGTGCTTTTACCGACGCCCGTGAGGCTCGCAAAGGATTGATCGAGCGCGCCTCCGGCGGCACGCTTTTTCTGGATGAAATCGGGGATCTGAGTATACCCTCCCAGGTAAAGCTATTGCGTCTTTTGCAGGAGGGCGAATTTTTCCCCGTCGGATCCGATGTGGCCAAGCGCTCGGATGCCCGCATCGTGGTGGCGACAAACCAGGATCTGGAAGGCCTGCAGTCCTCCGGAAAGTTTCGCAAAGATCTGTATTACCGGCTGTGTGATCATCAAATCCATATTCCACCGTTGCGCCAGCGGATCGAAGATTTAACCGTCCTGGTGGCCCACTTTTTGGAAAAAGCCGCCAAAGCTTTAAGTAAAAAGAAACCGACACCGCCCGCAGAGCTGATCACGCTGCTGTCGACGTTCCATTTCCCCGGCAACGTCAGACAGCTGGAGTCCATGGTTTTTGATGCCGTCAGCAATCATGCGGCCGGCAAGCTTTCCATGGATGTATTTAAGGAACATATAATTAAACAACAGCCGCTCTCAAATACGGATTCAGCCGTGCCAATCGCCCCGAAAGGCTCGCAGGTCGTCTTTGCCGATCAACTGCCCACCCTCAAACAAATCGAGCAGATGCTGGTCGATGAAGCCATGAAAAGATCTAACGGCAATCAGTCGATTGCGGCTTTAAGCCTGGGGATTTCGCGCCAGGCATTAAACAAGCGTCTAAAAAAGGCCGAGCAGCAGAGTTCAACTTAGAAACAGCAGATAACCAAATGAGTGCCCCGCGCCCTGATGGATTTTTGTGCTTGCGTCCCGCAAAACACGAATGATAAAACAAATCCATTAGATTTTTGAAAATCATCCAACCTTTCGGCGCGGGATTGTGATTGCCAGAAATTTAGATAATCACGGGCATTCACCCGAGTTGGAAGATTGGCTCAACAGGGCCATCGGGCTGGCGGCCGAAAATCCCATAGATCTGAAAACAGACCCGCTGGCCGCGGCCTGGAGTGAGGCGCATCGCCAAAATTGAAAATAAACATAAAACAGTTTACAGAGCATGTGGCATATGGATGAGAATCCGGAAAACAGAGACAACGCCCGCATCAAATACAAGGCGCCGGTAATGATTGAAAATTTGAAAGCCGGCATCATCTATCAGGCCAGAATGCTCAACTACAGCAAGCACGGGCTGTATTTTGAGACAGACAGCTGGCTGCAACTGGGCGAAGAGGTTTTCATCGGCATCGAATATTCACCGTACAGCGACTCCCATGACACCTATGAATGTCTGGGCGCAAAAATCATGTGGCGCAAAAAGTTGCCGACCTCCCATTTTAAATACGGCTACGGTGTTCAATACAGTATCGATTATGATAAACAAAAATCGCGCGACGGCAGGTTAAAAATTGTAGAAGATCAACGCAAACACGCCCGCAAGCGCTACGTTCAGGATCTCCTGTTTAGCGCTCAGAATAAAATCCTCAAGGGGCTGGCCAAAAATATCAGCCCATCCGGCGTATTTATCGAAACCCATCACCGTTTGGACGAGGGCCGTGTCATTACACTGGTTGTGCCCTTAAAAAGAGGCAGAACGGCCAAAATAAAAGGCGAGATCATCTGGTCCAGCCCGGACGGGTTCGGTGTAAAGTTTATCAGCATCAAAAAA
>JASFIG010000115.1:0-11675 GCA_050122795.1 Desulfobacterales bacterium | reverse complement strand
TAATATATTATACATTACATCAGGCAATATAACAAATTTGGATCTTACTAAAATTAGAGATAGCGTGCCTGAAGCGCCAATCTCCGATTTGAATGGATTTGTGACGCTAATCTGAAAAAAGGACGAATCAGAAATGATTAGATTTGCTCTCGCTATATATAAAGGTAGCGTTTTGAGATTGGGCGAAAAGAAAATCATGCGGGGTTTCATCGTGAAGCTGATTTCGTTTTGTCATTGGAAAATGGGGTAGGGCACCTTTTATACAACAGGATTGTCAGCGGATTTTAAGCACCATTTTTTCCGATCTTGGTCAACACTTGGTCAACAAATTGCAGAAAATATCCCCCTATATCCCGGTGTTTCACCCTGTGACTCGCATCAATGGATTAATTGTAAACTGCTGAAATTGTTGTATCCTTGCATATCCCTGATTGTCCCTCAATGTCCTGATTTAAGAACTTCGAATCCGTAGGCCGCAGGTTCGAATCCTGCCGGGCGTACCAATAAATTTAAAGGGTTATGGTCTTATGACCTTAACCCTTTTTCATTTGTGTGGGATTTGTGTGGGGAAATTCACTATACCTCGGCTTGGATTCGATGCCATCCAATTGCGATATCGGTGCATCCCATATATCATCTATATTGGATAGGGCAACATCCAGAGTTATTGAATCCATTGCCCTGAGGGATTGAAAGTGCTAATTTAGAGCAGGTCTATCTTTTCAAAGCCGACCTCAATTTGAACGCAATTGGCCATCAAAACATAGGAGAAATTATGCAGAGCTTCACGCCACCAATAGACTTTCCTCAAGTGCCGCCCTGGTATACTTCAAGCATGGAATATTTATTCGATCGCACCCAACGGACGATTCTTTTCTGGGACGTATTGCGCAAACGCGGCAACAACTACCTTGCCCATCTGAAGGCCGGGCAGCCGCCGGTGCTGGTTTTCGACTATGAAATGATGCTCGATGGCCGCACCTTCGAGCGGCCGGTGAACTATTCTTTGATTCGTATTTTGGACCGGCGTTCGAAAAAAGCCAAACCAGCCAAACAGACCGAGCGCCGCCTAACACAAAAAGCCAAACCGGCGGAGGCGGCCCAGCCGGTGCGGCCCATTGTAATCATAGACCCGCGGGCCGGCCATGGCCCGGGTATCGGAGGCTCAAAGCTCAACTCCCAGATCGGTGTGGCCCTGGATTATGGTCACCCGGTCTATTTTGTCATGTTTTATGTTGATCCCGAACCGGGTCAGACCATCGCTGATGTCCATGCCGCCGAAATCCGATTTCTCGAAGAAGTGGCCTCAAGACACCCGGACGCCCCCAAGCCGGCCATCATCGGTAATTGTCAGGCCGGTTGGGCAACGGCGCTGATCGGCGCCGATCGTCCGGATGTAACCGGCCCGATGATTTTCAACGGGTCACCTTTGTCTTACTGGGGCGGCGTTGAAGGCGCCAATCCAATGCGTTATAGAGGTGGGCTGTATGGCGGGGTCTGGCTGACCTCACTTTTTTGCGATCTGGGCAATGGTCATTTCGACGGCGCCAACCTGGTCGCCGGATTTGAAGATCTGAATCCGGCCAACACCTACTGGAAAAAACTCTATCATGTCTATGCCAATATCGACACCGAAGAGAGCAGATTCCTGGAATTCGAAAAGTGGTGGGGTGGCTTTTTCAAAATGAATTTTGAAGAAATCCACTTTATCGTCGACAGCCTGTTTATCGGCAACGAACTCGAGCAGGGTCTATTGCGTCTGGCTGAAGATAGAGTCATCAACTTGAAGAACTTCAAGGATCCGATCCTGGTATTTGCTTCCGGGGGAGATAACATCACGCCGCCCCCACAGGCCCTGAATTGGATTAAAAAGGTTTATGGCTCGGTGGATGAAATCAAAAGCCATGGGCAGGTAATTGTCTATATGGTGCATGAAAAAGTCGGGCATCTGGGAATATTTGTTTCCGGTAAAGTGGCCCGTAAAGAACACCGCGGCATCATCGGAAGTGTCGATATGCTGGAGTTCCTATCACCTGGACTCTACGAAATGGTGCTGAAGGGCAATCCCAGCCAGCCCTGGCTGGATGATTACGATATCCACTTTGAGCCACGCACGATGGAGGATATCCTGAAACTCGATGATGGCCTGGAAGATGAAGAAGCATTTTTGCCGGTGAATGCCATTTCGCGCTTTAATGACCGCCTTTACCGGTCCATTATTAGCCCCTGGATTCGTGCCGGCATTTCTGAAACGACTGCTGAGGCGATTCGGCAGCTGCATCCCCTGAGGGTTGAGCGCTATATGGCCTCTGATTTAAATCCGTTTATGCAGCCCATCAAGTTTTGGGCTGAAGTGTTAAAACGCTATCGTTGCCCGGTGGCGGCGGACAATCCGTGGGTGGCCATGGAAACCGCTTTTTCAAATGCGGTAGAAAGCGGCCTAAATTGTTTCCGCGATGTGCGGGATCTAACCCAGGAATTCTGGTTTAAGTCCTTATACGGCACGCCCTGGATGAAGTGGATGTCCGGTTCGCAGTCAGATGCTGACCAGAAAGAAGCAGCCGCGCAAAAAATCGATAAAAAAACGCGCCAACGCCGCAAAACCTGGGCCAAGATGGCCGCTGTCGAAGGCGGATTCACAGAAGCGATGGTGCGGATCTTTCTGGCAGTGACCGGTGCCAACCACAAACTGGACAAGCGCGAGTTTGCAGCCGCTGAAAAAATCGTGCAGGCCAACAGCCGGTTGAGCAAACTGTCGGCCGATCATTATAAAGTAATGATCAAAGAGCAGGCCAGAGTTTTAGAACTGGATAAAGAATTGGCCCTGGAGGGATTGGCAAAGCTGCTACCCACCCGCAAAGATCGCATCGAAGCTTTCACCCTCGCCAGGCAGATCGCCGTGGCCGACGAAAAACCAGACAGCCGCGAACAAGCAATGCTCGATCGCATCGGCAGGATTTTGGAGCTGGGCAACCGTAAAAAATTGACTAAAAATTAGTTGAGAAAGTTGAATAGATTCAACTGATTGAAATAACGACTTTTTTGAATTCCAAGATTCCTGCTCTTCGAATCCGTAGGCCGTACCGCATCTTTGAAATAACGCGGGATCTCCGCTTCGCTACGACAGGCTGCCGAATCCTGCTCCCGCAAAAAGGGACTTTACATCTGGATTTAGGTAAACAAAAAGGCGTTCAGTCCCGCATTGCGGGATTTCGCACCGGATCTCAACATATGGATGTTCTCAACGGGCCTACAGGAAAACAAAAGAGGATATGGCAGTTTAACCATACCCTTTTATTATGGAAATACGCGTTTTGCCAGGAAATTTATAACTACAGGATGTCCCTGATTTACTAATTGTTGACCTTTAGCTCTTTGTTGAATACCTAGAAATGTAATACGTGAAAAGGAGCAACAGATGAAGCCTATAATGGTCCTCTTTGGCCTCGCGCTGGTACTGTTCGGTTGTGCCGGCGGGGCTGTAAGCGAGCCACCTTTAACGGTGGTCGATACGGTAGATGTGAACCGATACCTCGGAAAGTGGTACGAGATTGCCAGTTATCCGGCCTGGTTTCAAAAGGGGTGCACCGCTACGACGGCGCAATACAGCCTGCTGCCCGACGGCAAGATCCGGGTCGTTAACCGCTGCCGCAAAGACAGCCTCCAAGGACCGTTGAAAGAATCCAAAGGTAAAGCCGAAGTTGTGGATAGCGCCACAAATGCCAAGCTGAAGGTCTGGTTTTTCTGGCCTTTCAAAGGCAATTACTGGATTATTGATCTTGCCCCGGATTATCAATGGGCTGTCGTAGGGGAACCTTCACGCAAATATCTTTGGATCCTCAGCCGCACCCCCACCATGGACGCGGCTGTCTACCAGGGTATTTTGAAGCGTCTGCCGCAAAAAGGCTACGCTCCGGATAAACTTAAAAGAACAGATCAGGCGATCCCAGCAGAATAGCCGCAAAAATAAAAAGCAAGGCGAAGGGAGCAAAATTAAAAACTTGTTTTGCAAGCAAAATAAATTCAGACGTGTGTCACCAGAGAACAGACCGCAGCCATGAATTAATGGTCCCTTTTACCCGGGCAAAAATAAATTTTTGATATCATGTTACCCCTGAAACAGCAGCAAGCACTGGCCCATCACATTTTGTATCGAGAACCATGCCCCGCTTCACAAACCGACATCTCACGCTATTTCGGGCCCCGTCGTTTGCCGGGAACAACCTCCATCGGTTATCGACAAACACATCCGGAAATTTTCCAGGACACCCTGGACGCCAGACCGGAGCCGTACGACGAGTGGCTGGAACGCAATGTGGCCCGGACGGCACACGCTATTATCGAAGCCGAGGCAGGGTGTCACAATGGTGCAGAAAACGAATCGGTCCAGCAGATGGTCGAACAAGCCGTGATAATGCTGGCTTTCAAGACCATCGACGGGGTGACACTCGCTGATGCGATACCCCAGCAGGTGTACGAGGATACGTTTGTCAGGATGCTTTCACATATTCGACATCCTGCTGGTAGCGGCCATGAACCGCACATGTATCGCAATTTTAACGCCCTGTGCCATCGAATCGGTCTGGCGCTGCTCAATGCGCTGGAAAATGACGGTGGCTTTTGCGCTGCAGATGGTGATATTGCCCGGTTGATCCATGTTTCGGTCCTATCCGGGCACATTGGCATTAATCTGAAGAGCTCCGCTTCGGCTGCCTCTTTATTGCTGAACCGCGATTTGGTTTCACTTCCCGCGGAATGGATCGAAACAGCGGCCGCCGTCAGGAGTGCAACTACTGCTGATCTGGGGGGTGTCGTCCGGCGCGTGCTGGATATCGCCGGACGACCTGAAGGTCAGTTCGGGCTGGAGTCGCTCAACCCATACCATGCCGAGGTCGTTGATGCCGATGTGCCGGTGTTACTTGTTTTTTTCTGTGATGATTACCTGGAATCTCTGATTGATCTGAAACGCTTCGAAATAATGCTCTTGCGCAATCCGAATTTGAGGGTTCTTTTCATCCCTCGGGCCGGGCGGTACGGTAACGATCTGGCCTATGCAGACCTGAAAACCATCCTACAAGCGTCTGCATTTGAAGACATACACGAACTTTTGCAAAGCCGGCGCCTGCTGTTGAGTGCATATGGTCCCAGGGCCGGGTGTATCGATCCCCGGGATGTGAGCCGAATGCTGATCCACGAAATCGATTCATGGGGCGGCGATCGCCGGGTCATTTTCGAAACCAAAGGCTGCCGCAATTTTGAAATGCTGCGCGGTCGACTGCCCGTTCCCTGGTACGCCTCATTTAACTGTAACCGCGCTTTGAGTATCCGAACCGTCGGGGTGGACGGCCCGCCGGTGTTTCTGCGAATACCGCCGGGGCTCAGCGCATATGACGGTTTTACGCGACCCAGGATCGGTCCCAGTCCCTCATATCCCGACACGGGCGTCCGATTCGCGCGCATGACGACCACCGATTTGCTGGCAGCACTGAAGCGATCATCCTATCATGATCTGCTCGAACAAAACGGCGATGAATTTGAGCTCAACACGACATTGACGAAGGTGTCTCGAGCTCAGGGCCTGACGGTAGCGGAGATTATCGACAGGCTGGACCATCACGAAGGCGCTCGAACGATCTTTTTGAACGCAACAGACAAAGGGGCGCCTGAAAAATGCGGCACTGCCAATCAACAAGAACTGTGAGTTTGGCATATCCCCGAAATTCAATCTGCTTCAGATGACAGCGGTATGCTCAATCATAAACCGCAAAATTTTTGCCAATTTGACGATGCACCGAAATATCACCTTTAAACGGATGACGCTGGATTTCTATCAATTCATTCGAGCCCAGAAAGCGGCCACACGATTGCTGGGGGCTCAATTTCATAGAAGCCGTCGTTTTGTGGAAATCGATATTACCTACCGTTGCAATCTGAAATGCAACAACTGCAACCGATCCTGCACCCAGGCGCCCAGTAAAACGGATATGCCGCTTGAAACAATCGAGTCGTTTCTCAATCAAAGCTTGAGTCGGGGAATCAAATGGCAGCGCATTCGAATTTTAGGCGGCGAGCCAACCCTTCATCCACAATTGGTTTCGATACTGCAAATGTTATTGGCTTACAAATCGATGCATAACCCCGGTGTGCGCATTGTTTTGTGTACCAATGGGGCAGGGAAGTATGTGGCTAAAGTACTGGCGAAACTGCCTGAAGGTGTGGTCATCAAAAGCACCGCCAAGGCCAGGCGACAGCGTCTTTTTCGTCCGTTTAACCTTGCCCCCGTGGACAGTGTCAGGTACCGCTTTGCCGATTTTACTGCCGGGTGCCGTATCTTATCTGATTGCGGTTTGGGACTGACGCCATCTGGATATTATGCCTGTGCGGTTGCAGGGGGTATCGACCGGGTTTTTGGGAGGAATATGGGGAGCATAGATATTCCGGACGACGATGATGATATGCGCGACCAGATGAACGTTTTTTGCCGCCTATGCGGTCATTTTGGATTTCAGTGGCCGACCCGTCGCCAAAAAACCTCAAATAGCTGGAAAATTGCCTACCGAAGTTTTCGGAATCGCCACCCGGGCAGTGGCAGCACGAAGTCAGTTAACACCGCCTTTACGTAAAATTGCAGATCATGCTATCGTTGGGAATAAACGCCTTAAACGATGGCCCCGCCTCCCTGGCGAGATATCCGGGCACAGCAATACCGGATGTATGCTCGGCGTAGTTGACGAATGTACGGCCGTCAATCCGGACCTTCATCCCTTGCTGGGGGGTTTTTAAAGGAACGATTGCGTAAGTTTTTTCATATCTTTCCTTGAGATCGGTGTGGCCGAGCTTTTCAGCTTGTTTGCCGATGCTGACCTCAAGGTAATGCCGCGAACCTTTTTTGATCTTTTCCTTATACTCTTCAACTATAGTGTTCAAAACTTTGTTTAAATCCCTGTTCATTGATGCACCTCTCATCTGCTTCATATAATGTTAAAAAACCAGCTACTTGTTGGTTATTGCAAGTCTATATGATGTCCACTCAATTACGCCCCCAAGAATTTGAACTGACCAAACTCGCTTATCCTTACGATGAATGTCGATCAGCCACATTGAGATGTCCTGAATAGCGACCGGCTGTTGACAACTCGACGCAGTTGTCGAGCTCCCACTCAGAAACGATGTGGTCATCTGCTATCGCATTTACGGGACAATAATATTCTTCGCCGCTCTCATCTTCATATTTTCCAAATATATCATCATTATTCTTCATGGCATTGGCCTCCTTTAACTTAGTTTCGTGTATCTTGTCTGACAGGGAATCGACCTTGTGTGTAATTATGAAGCTATTAAAATATGGGAAATTCAGCCTAATAATGGATACGCGGAGAACCTTTGGCAATAAGAACAATTTGGTAGAATATTGAGGGGATAAAACTATCAAATTATAGGTTATAGCCTAAATCTTCAATGCGGAGAATTAGTCCGATACCTTCCTGGTAAAACATCTATCTGTCAAAATTCAAACGGCCCACGACTTCATAAGGCTCTGCCGGATTGAGTTTCAGGAGAACCCCTTCGCCCGACGATACGGCCTCATCCGCTATGGCTGAGATCGTTACCAGGTGCGTTACCATGATGATCAGTTTCCCGTCAGGCGGTTGTTTTGCAATGAATTGTCTCAATGCTTTCAGATTGGGTTCACGATTTTCGGTCAGCTCGTAAAACGAGTTCAAAGCCGGCAGCTCGGCTACGGGCCCCATCCGGAGGAGTTTGGCTGTTTCGAGACAGCGGCACCACTGGCTTGAGTAGACGCTGGCCGAGTTAATGCCCTTTGAGCGCAGCCAATCACCGATGGCCCTGGCCTGATCCCGGCCGCGATCATCCAGGTTGCGCTGGGTGGAACAATCGCCAACCTGAAAATTGGCCGGATCGCCGGTGCCCGGTGCCAGGGCATGCCGGATCATCAGAATATGACCGCCGGCCAGCATGTTTTCAATCATTTCAGCCTGGTCTGAATCGACCCCAGCTGTTGCGAGTGCACTCAGCCCGGTTAAAGCAACCATTGCCCAAATTATTAAGCGCATGACGATCTCCCAGCGTTCGATTCTTCAAGCATCAAGGTTTTGCTTCTTGCAAAAATTTTTGATTTTGGTCATCAAGTATACTATATTGCCTGTAATTGCTTATAGCATACGAATCGGTGTTGATCATCAACATATTCATTATTTAACCTCATGGCAAAAATAAAAATCACCACAATCGGGGGAGGCAGCGGGCAATATGCCCTGCTGTCGGGCCTCAGAGATCTGGATGAAATTGATATCGCCGCTGTTGTCTCCATGGTGGACAGCGGCGGCAGCACCGGCCGGTTGCGGGATGAGCTCGGCATACTGCCCCCCGGAGATGTGTTAAAGTGCCTGCTGGCGCTTTCGCCCCAGCGAGAAATAGCGCGAACGCTTCTTCTGCGGCGATTTGAAAAAGATAAACGCCTGAAAGGCCATAATGCCGGCAATATGCTTCTGACCATGCTATCACGCTACACCGGCAGCTTTCCGACCGGTATCCAGGCCCTTGGCGAAATTTTAAATGTTAACGGTGCTATCCTGCCGGTCACGACCGACAGAGCGACCCTGGTTGCCGAATTAACCAACGGTACGCGTATATTCGGCGAAAGCGCTATTGATGTGCCCCGGGGCGGGCAAATGTCAAAAATCAAGGATGTTTATCTGGTGCCACACCACAGCGGACATATCACCGCCTATCCGCCGGCGATTGATGCCATTATGGAGGCGAATTACCTCATAATCGGTCCGGGTGACCTGTTTACCAGCATACTTTCAAATATTGTGGTGCCGGGCGTCAAAACCGCGGTCAAAGAAACCAAAGCCGACATTTTGTATGTGGTCAATATCATGACCAAGTTCGGTGAAACCCATAACTACAGCTGCATCGATTTTGTTCAAAAGCTTGAAGAGGGCATCGGTCGTGAGGTTCAAACCGTAATCTGTAACCGCACAAAACCGGAAGATCAAATTCTGGCGGAATATCGTCAACAGGAATCCGAATTCGTCGAATATGCTGATGATCCGCAATTCTGGCAAACCCGCAGAATCTACTCAGCTGATTTGCTCGATACCGCCGGTAGCATCGTCAGGCACGACTCCCAGAAATTGGCCCGCCTCATCCAGGAGATTATTTGACAATAAGCTTTTTAATTAGCCACAGACCCACACGGACATCCACAGACAGATTTTAAAAAATTGCCACGGACCCGTAAACAAAAATCTTCTTTCCGGTAAATTCCACGAAGCGGATTTCCCACAGGGGATTTATATTGGTTGTCAAAAAAACGTTCCGATTGCGGAACGTTTTTTTGCTACAACACTTATGCCGCCATCCTTTTTTCGGAACATTATTATGACAAGCGGTATAACAGGGCCGGTGGGCATTTATGTATCGGTTAAAAAGGTAGATACCATTCTCTCTTTCTGAATGCTTCTAATGGCTTGATAGCTGAAATAATCGCGGAGCGATTGACTGTATTTCCCCTGCGAGTGTCCGCAGGGGAAATAGTTAGTGTGAGTCTGGTGTGCCAGGACGAAGCCTGGCTGATCTATCCGACTGCAAGGAGTCGGCCATGTTAATTGCTCGTTCAACATGTAGTTGCGGCCTCACGTGCAGGGTAACCGAACACGTGGAGCAGGCCGGTCTCTCGATTGTGACTCGAGAGGCAAAAGAAAGTGGTCCTTTCCGGACAACGAAGGCGCGAGCCCTAACGCAAGTGAACCCGATTCGGCCTCGTTACACTTATTCGGCGGCGGCCAACCTCCCAGACTGGGTGAAGCCTGCCATCGGCAGGGAAGCAACGAGCGCGAGCACCTGCCGAGTCGTCCGGGGTGAATGGGGAGAGCGCGTGCCGAAAGATCAGTCGAGGAACCTGGGAGACCCGGCGCAGCGCCTTCAAGGGGCAGCGATATCAGGGAATCCATAACCTGAGAGTCGTCTGCGGCCGGGAGTCGGAGCGGCCCATAGTAGCGAAGAAGCCCCGGAAACGGGGTAGAGCCAAGGGGCCGCACTTCAGTCACGTTTTTATCAAAGGAGGGATGTCCCGCTTGAGCATTAAACGCTCCATTACGGATTATATGGCGCAAGGGTTCCAGCCGGAGTCCGGGATGCCGGTCAAAGTCTCCCTTCTGCGATGGAAACTGGGCCTTAAGGCCAAGCGAGAGCCGTCGTTTCGGTTCTATACGCTTTATGACCGCATCTTTCGCCGGGATGTTTTGGAGACGGCCTGGAAGCGGGTGCGAGCCAACCAGGGAGCCGCCGGTGTTGACGGTGTCAGTATCGGTAGCATTGAAGCCCAGCCCGGGGGTGTGGCAGCGTTTATCGACGAGATCGAGCAGGCGTTGCGCAGCCGCAGGTATCGTCCGGCGGCGGTATTGCGGGTATACATTCCCAAAGCCAACGGCAAAAAACGCCCTTTGGGCATTCCCTGCATCAGGGATCGGGTGGTCCAGATGGCAACGCTGCTGGTGATCGAGCCGATATTTGAGGCCGATTTTATGGATTGCTCGCACGGTTTTCGCTCCGGGCGTCGTGCTCACGGAGCCCTTAAGCAGGTTAGAGATAACCTGCAGCAAGGCCGGCGGCAGGTGTATGATGCGGACCTTTCGAGCTATTTTGACAGTATCGATCATGACAAACTGCTTGAGAAAGTCCAGCGGCGTATAGCAGATCGGTCGGTATTGAAGCTGATTCGGATGTGGCTCAAGAGCCCGGTGGTGGAAAAAGGCGACAAAGGCAGAGGACGCCCCAGCAAGCAGGGAACTCCACAGGGGGGCGTGATCTCGCCATTGTTGGCCAATATCTACCTTAACGGGTTTGACCGAGCCTTTTACCAGGATCCGCGGGGGCCGTACCAGGTGGCTAACGCCCGGCTGGTGCGCTATGCAGATGATCTGGTGATACTGGCCAGATACATCGGGCCGCGGATTACAGACTGGGTCCGGAACACACTGGAAGGTCAGCTGCGTTTGGCGTTGAACCGTGACAAGACACGCATCGTCAAGATGGGTAGTGCCGGAGAGTCTTTTGACTTTCTGGGATTTACGTTCCGATACGATCGGGATCTGAAGGGCCGCAATTGGCATTATTTGAATGTGGCCCCAAGTAACAATGCTGTCAAAGGGCTCAAAGCCAAAGTTCGAGCCAAAACTGGCAGTGGGTATAAGAGGCCTCTGCCGGAAGTGGTCCATGAGGTCAATGTGATCCTGCGCGGATGGTCGAACTACTTTAGCTTCGGTTATCCCCGCAAGAGCTCTCGGGATGTAAACCACTTTGTGCGATGTCGGTTTGCGCGGTTTTTGCGCAACCGGAGCCAGCGGCGCAGCAAGCCCTTGCGAAGCGGAGAATCGCTGTACGCGGGTTTGAAACGCTACGGACTGATTTATCTGTAGGGTGCGCATGCCGTCAACTCCTCGCGAATGCCTTCTGTGTGAGAGACTGTCGGAGAGCCGTATACGGGAAATCCGTACGTACGGTTCGACGAGGGGGTGCTGAGCGCTGCCCGACCTGACATGGTCTGCGGTAGTCGCGTGCGACGAAACATTCGTAGTTTGGTGTCTGGCAACATCAGCACTCTACTCTACTGGTTAATAAAAAACATCTGCTATGAGGATCGAAAA
>JASFIG010000114.1:0-11822 GCA_050122795.1 Desulfobacterales bacterium | reverse complement strand
AAAATGCGCTGGCAGACGGCATCTGTTCTGTTGGTGCCGATGCGCTTCTGGCCGGCATCATACCCACGCCGGCCGTCGCCTGCCTGGTTTTAGCCGCAGATGCCGCCGCCGGTATGGTGATTTCAGCCTCGCACAATCCATATGCCGACAATGGTATCAAATTATTCGATGCTGAAGGATACAAGCTTCCAGATGTCAAAGAAGAGAAAATTGAACGTCTCATACAGGCCGAATTTCAGGAAGAACCGCCCGGCAAAAACAACCAAATCAGGGGCAAGGTGAGACAGATGACAGATGCTTCCGAACGCTACCGGGCCTTTTTAAAAAATACCCTGCCGGATGCGGCACCATTTGAGGGAATCAAGATCGTTCTGGATTGCTCCAATGGAGCGACCTATGCAGTAGCACCCCGATTATTTCGCGAGCTGGGCGCCACGCTTGAAGCCATCAGTATTGAACCTGACGGCAAGAATATCAACGCGGATTGCGGTTCGGAACACCCTGAATCGCTGATTGACAGCGTACTGGCTCAAAAAGCCGATATCGGGCTGGCCTTTGACGGCGATGGTGACCGTCTGGTTGCCGTCGATGAGCAAGGACAGGTTATCAGCGGCGACCGGATCCTGGCGATTTGTGCCCGCAATTTAAAGAACAAGGGGCTGCTGCAAAATAATCTGGTGATCAGTACGGTCATGAGCAATCTGGGATTGCGCCTGGCGCTTCAGGATATGGGCATTGATCATATAATGACCGCGGTGGGGGATCGTTATGTCCTGGAGCAGATGCGTGCGCGCGGCGCCGTTATCGGTGGTGAAGATTCCGGCCACACGATATTTCTCGACCAGCACACCACCGGAGATGGAATACTGACGGCTATCCGCTTGATGGAGGTCATGCGCGATGAGAAAAAGAAATTATCGGAGCTGCGTCGCGTCATGACCGTATTGCCGCAGGTTTTGCTCAATATCGATGTTCAACATAAGCCCGAGATTGAAAGCGTACCGCAGCTCATGGAAGCCCTTCGCGCGGTGGAGGCTCAGCTGGGGGACAAGGGCAGGGTGCTGGTGCGCTATTCAGGCACACAGCCTCTGTGCCGGATCATGGTTGAGGGCCCTGACGCAAGTGAAACCCAACGATATTGCCAACAAATTGCCGATGTGGTCAAAGCCACCCTGGGTTAGAATTGGGGCAGATATGGATGATTTGCCAATACGATTTATCCGCAGACTTGTCCGCCATCTTTGTGGAGGATTCTGCAGATTAACGCTGATTTAAGTTCACAAAAATAAGGTAATTTGCTGTTTAAGAGCAAATTACCCTTGATTTATTCGCGGTTGCCGAGGATGCGCAGCAACATCAGAAACAGGTTGATAAAATCCAGATAAAGTTTTAAGGCTCCTAAAATGGCGCCTTTGCGCACAGCGCTGGCTCCGACATCTGCCGGTTGTGAAACCGCCATGGCCTTGAGATTCTGGGTATCGTAGGCTGTCAGACCGACGAAAACCAACACACCGATGTAGCTGATGATCATGTGCATGGCAGAGCTGCGGACGAACATATTGACCACCGAGGCGATAATAATGCCGATGAGACCCATCATCAAAAAGCCGCCCATGGAGGTCAGGTCTCGCTTTGTGGTCCAGCCGTAGATGCTGCAAGCCACGAAAGTGGCCGCACAAACAAAAAAAGTTGAAGCAATGGAAGCTCGGGTATAGACCAGGAAGATGAATGAAAGGGTTGCGCCGTTCAAGACGGAATACAGGATAAACAGACCGGTGGCGGTTGAGGCTTGCATGCGCTGAATGCGGGCGCTAATTACAAATACCAGAGCCAGTTCGGCGATGATAAGACCGAAGAAAAGAATCTGATTGCGAAAAATAAGCTCTAACAGTGCAGGGGTGTTGGCAATGTAAAACGCCACTAAACCTGTCAGCGACAGGCCAATTGCCATCCAGTTGTAAACACTGCGGATGAAATCATTTACACGAACCTGGACTTGGGTCTGATTTGTTGATATGGATTGCATTTAATGCCTCCTGTGAGTTTTGTTTGCTGAAAGCACATAATAACACATCAGCTGCAATTTTCAAGACTTGCGCCCATCTGAAAAATGAAGCCCGAGCAATTGTATCAAGAATTGATAAACCTGGCCGAGCGATTGCAGATAACGGTTTCAGAGCAGAACCTGAAAATGTCAGGTTTTAAGGTCCAAAGCGGTTTGTGCAAGGTCAGGGGCCAAAATGTGTTTGTGATGGACAAGCATAAGCCCATTTCAGAAAAAATTCAAATTCTGGCCGCGCAACTGGCAGATACACCGCATGAAGACCTTTATCTGATGCCAGCCGTTCGTGAATTGTTGGAAAAGTACGGTCCCAAGTGAAGTGCATCAGCAGGGCGCTATATAATCGCATACAGCCGGCACAAATCGTGAATTTGTGGGGTTTTATCTAAAAGTTTACATAATATAACTTATCAGACGTTGGGCAAAAAAATAATGCGGGCCATTTGCCCGCAATTGGCCGAAAATTTGAAAACGACCGCTCGAGCCATAACCACATGAACGACCTGTTTGAAGACTTTGATGAAAAAGACGCGATCCGCAAAATTTACACGGTTTCAGAGCTAACGGATCAAATTAAAGCGCTACTCGAAGAAAGCTTTCCTTTTATATGGATTGTTGGTGAAATTTCAAATTTCAGAACGCCACTCTCCGGTCATTATTATTTTACCCTCAAAGATGCAGATTCACAGATCAGTGCCGTCATGTTTCGCGGCCAGCAGCGTCAGCTGAAATTTGAGCCCGAAGATGGCATGCGTGTTACCGGCATGGGCCGTCTGGGTGTTTATGAACCGCGTGGATCTTACCAGATCATATTCGAATACATGGAGCCCTCAGGCGTTGGTGCCCTGCAAATTGCTTACGAAAAATTGAAAGCCCGCTTGGCTCAAGAAGGCTTGTTTGATGAGCACCATAAGCGACCCATTCCGTTTTTGCCGCAAAAAATTGGATTGATCACCTCACCATCCGGTGCGGTGGTTCATGATATCCTCAATATCATTGAGCGGCGATTCGCAAACGTGGACGTTCAGATATTACCGGTAAAGGTTCAGGGCGCTGGTGCTGAAGATGAGATCGTGGCTGCCCTGGATCTGCTCAATCAACAGACGGGCGTTGATGCAGCCATTTTAGCCCGCGGTGGCGGATCTTTGGAGGATTTACAAGCGTTTAACAGTGAGGCGGTCGCCCGAGCCATTGTCGCCTGCGATGTACCGCTTATTTCAGCTGTCGGTCATGAAACCGACTATACCATCGCCGATTTCGTAGCGGATTTGAGAGCACCCACGCCTTCGGCGGCTGCTGAATTGCTGCTACCAGAAAAAAATACATTATTACAGATGGTTAAGAGTTTTTCGAATGATCTGCACTATCGAATGACAAGCACCATCAAACAGTTGCGATACACGCTGCTGGACACAGCCAAGCGCCTGGCAGACCCGCGTAAAAAATCTCAGGATTGGCGCTTGCGCCTGGATGACCGAACAACGCGTTTGAGCCGCTGCGCCAGGACGTTTTTGGACCGCAAAAACGAACGGCTGCAATGGTGGCAAGACAGATTGTTGCTGAATAGTCCTCTATCTCGGATTGAAAACTCTAAAGCGATAATTGATAAAAATGTGTATAAACTAATTGAATTATACAATAAAAATATATTTATAAAATCGGCCCGTCTGCGGGAATTAAGCGCCAGGCTGGATGCGTTGAGCCCCATTGCGATTTTAGAACGGGGCTATAGCATAACCCGGACCGTTCCGGATGCCAAAATTGTGCTGGATCCGGAAACGGTTGCGCTCAACCAGGATCTTGAAGTCATCGTATCCAAAGGCGCACTCATTTGCAGGGTAAAGGAAAAATCAAAAAATGGCCCCAAAAACATTTGAACAATCCATGAAGCAGCTTGAGCGTATCGTTCAGGAACTTGAAGATGGTGAGCTGCCCCTGGAAAAAGCGATTAAAAAATTCGAAGAAGGCATAAAACTGACCCGGTTATGCTCGGCCAAGCTGGATGAGACAGAAAAGAAAGTTTCTATTTTGCTTGAAAATGCTGAAGGTCAGGTATTTACCAAACCATTTCGACCCGACGGCGAAGACAGTGACGAATAACACCTTTAATAATGTTTGACCTGAAGGCATACCTTGCGCAAAAGTCTCAGCGGATCAACCAGGCCCTGGCAGCTATCCTGCAAACGGCTGCGCCCGATCGTCTCCTGCAAGCCATGTCCTATGCCCTGATGGCCGGTGGCAAGCGTATTCGACCCATTTTGTGCCTGGCTGCAGCTGAAACGATCGATGCTGACCCTCAGGAGGTCATGCCGGCCGCCTGCGCCCTTGAAATGATCCATACCTATTCACTGATTCACGATGACCTGCCAGCGATGGACGATGACGACATGCGCAGAGGACAGCCCACCTGCCATAAAGCTTTTGATGAAGCTACCGCTATTCTGGCTGGAGACGCCCTGCTGACACTGGCATTTCAGATGCTGTCATCCTTCGCCACCAACAAACCGAAGCAGGCCGCCAGATGGCTGCGCGTGATTCAACATATCTCGCAGGCCGCCGGCTATTGTGGGATGATTCAAGGACAGATGCTGGATATGGCTGCAGAGAAAAAACAGTTGACCGTGGCGGAACTAAAATCCATGCACCGGCTGAAAACCGGCGCTCTGATTGAGGCCTCTGTGCGCTGCGGAGCAGAGCTGGCGAGCGCGAATTCAACACAGATTCAACTGCTTGAGCGCTACGCTCAAAATATAGGACTTGCCTTTCAGGTGACAGATGATATTTTAAATGTTGAGGGCGATCCTGCCATCATGGGAAAAGCCGTAGGCACTGATGAGCAGCGCCACAAAACGACCTACCCTGCCCTGCTGGGTCTGACGGAATCCAAAGAATTTGCCGATCGGCTGATCAGAAATGCTTTGGCCGCTCTGGATGACTTTGATCAAAAAGCCGAGCCACTGCGAGCCATTGCGCACTATATTCGCGACCGAAATCGCTAACCGCATAAAATTGGAGACGAATTCATTGAGCTTCTTAGAACACATCAATTCACCGGCGGATCTAAAGAAACTGTCCCGTGACGAGCTTCCGCTGCTGGCAGAAGAAATTCGAATGGCCATTGTTGAAGTCGTCTCGCAAACCGGCGGTCATCTGGCACCCAGTCTGGGCGCCGTTGAACTGGCGATTGCGATTCACTATGTTTTTGATACGCCGCGGGAAAAAGTCATCTGGGATGTTGGCCATCAGGCCTACGCGCACAAGTTGCTTACCGGCCGACGAGATCATTTTAAAACCCTGCGACAGTTTAATGGTATATCCGGGTTCACCCGCCGTAGCGAAAGCCCCTATGATGCCTTCAGCACCGGTCACAGCAGTACTTCGATATCCGCCAGTCTGGGTATCGCCTGTGCCAAGGATTTAAAGGATGAAGATGCCAAGGTGATTGCCGTCATCGGGGACGGATCGATGACAGCCGGTATCGCGTTTGAAGGCCTCAATCAGGCCGGGGACACGCTTAAGGATAAAAACCTGCTCGTTATCCTCAATGACAATGAAATGTCGATTTCACGCAACGTCGGTGCTCTTTCTTCCTTTCTAAGTCGTAAGTTTTCCGGTAAGAAAGTACGCGAACTGCGTAAAGAGCTGGGAGAATTTTTAAAATCATTGCCCAAAATTGGCGACGACATTTACAAGGTTGCCAAAAAGACCGAAGACAGCCTGAAAACATTTGTCACCCCTGGGATGTTGTTTGAAGCATTTAATTTTGAATATTTCGGTCCGATTAATGGGCATAAGTTAAATCATTTAATTGATATTTTAGAAAACATAAAAATCCTCAAAGAGCCGGTGCTCTTGCATGTTTCCACCCGGAAAGGCAAAGGATATCCGCCGGCTGAAGAAAATCCGGTATACTTTCACGGCTGCACCCGCTTTGAAGTCGAAACGGGCAACTGCCTCGATGCAGCCAGTCCACACCCGTCCTATACCCAGGTGTTTGGTGACACCATGGTTCAACTGGCCGAAATGGATGAAAAAATCAATGCCGTTACAGCAGCAATGCCCGAGGGTACCGGTTTAGCAGAATTTTCGAAACGATTTCCGGAAAGATTTTTTGATGTGGGAATCGCCGAGCAACATGGCGTTACATTTGCCGCAGGGCTGGCTACCGAGGGATTAAAGCCGGTGGTGGCAATTTACTCTACTTTTTTGCAGCGTGCCTATGACCAGATTGTGCACGATGTCTGCCTTGATTCGCTGCCCGTTGTTTTCGCCCTCGATCGCGGTGGCATCGTGGGCGAAGACGGCCCCACCCATCATGGTATTTTTGATCTATGCTATTTGCGAAGCCTGCCCAACATGGTGGTTATGGCGCCAAAGGACGAAAACGAATTGCGCCGGATGCTGCTGACCGCTCTTGAAAACGATGGCCCGGCTGCCCTGCGATATCCCCGTGGATCCGGTACGGGTGCGATTCTCGAAAATCCGATTCGACCGTTTGAGATCGGAAAGGGTGAGACCGTCAGAGAAGGCGAAGATGTGCTGATTCTGGCCATTGGTCGATCCGTTTGTGAGGCGCTGGATGCCTATTCCGAGTTGACCCGGGAAGGTATCTCGGCGACGATTGTCAACTGCCGGTTTGTAAAGCCCCTGGACATCGATCTCATCTGCGATTGGGCCAGAAAGATCCCCCGCATCATTACCGTCGAAGAAAATATCCGACAGGGCGGATTCGGCAGTGCCGTCTTAGAGACGCTTTATGACGCCGGTATCTCCGGTTTCCAGCTTGAACGCATCGGCATTGCGGACACATTCGTCGAACATGGTCCTCAGGCCGTTTTGCGATCAAAATACGGTGTGGATGCCGAATTCATCGTCCAAAGCGCCAAACAGCTGTTGGCCTCATCCACCCGCTCCGATACGCAGTGGGCGGACCGTCAGTTTGTTTGATCAACTTCAGGCAAATGTCAGATTTTTATTTTTCATTGCAATTCCTATCAGGATCACGTGTCTGCCAAAAAACACCGATTGGATTCGATGCTTGTTGAAAAGGATTGGTTCCCAAGCCGTCAGCGCGCCCAGGCTGCGATTATGGCCGGAAAGGTTTTTGTCAACGGGCAACGGGTGGATAAGCCCGGATTTTCAGTTTCATCTTTGGATACCATCGAATGTAAAGGTGGCGATTTGGCATATGTCAGTCGGGGGGGACTTAAGCTTCAAGCTGCCTTGCAACACTTTTCCTTTGATGTGACCGCAGCCATATGCATGGATGTGGGGGCATCCACTGGCGGATTTACGGATTGCCTGCTGCAGCATGGCGCCAAACGGGTTTATGCTATAGATGTCGGCTACGGGCAACTGGCCTGGAAAATACGCCAGAACCCGCGCGTTATTGTCATGGAGCGGACCAATGTCCGCTATCTGAAAGCGGATGCCCTTCCGGAACCCGTCGATTTGATTACCATCGATGTCTCTTTTATTTCACTGAAAATTGTCGTCCCGGCCGTCATCCAGTTTATGAAACCTGATGCCTCGATCCTGGCTTTGATCAAGCCGCAGTTTGAAGTCGGCAAGGGTCAGGTCGGCAAAGGCGGCGTCGTCCGTGATCCACAGCAGCACGAGCAGGTTCTCCAGTCTTTGACAGATTATTTTTACGGCCGGCGGCTCAGGCCCGAATCCGTCTACCCTTCCCCGGTGTCGGGGCCCAAAGGCAATCGTGAGTTTTTTATGCTCTTGCGCCCGCAAAGCAGTCTGTTTGAATCAGATTTTCCTGCTATGCCCGGCAATGGGTGACCGCTGCCGGTCAGCGGTTTGATCGCCGCCATATGATATATGATTGAGCCGCATACTATTTTGGGCTTGATTTTTTTAAAGATTAAAGATACTGAATCACGTTTAAAAATTTATTCGTCACAAACCAACACAAAGAGGTAGCGTAATGAGTGAAAAGGTGGAGCGTATCAGGAACATAGCACTGATAGGTCATGGGGGTGCCGGCAAAACTTCGCTTGCAGAGGCGATGTTGTACGATTCCGGTCTGATTAAGCGTTTGGGCAGCGTTGATGACGGTAATTCGACCCTGGATTTTGAGCCCGAAGAGCTGAAGCGCCGGTCGAGTATCAGCAGCGGTTTTCATCGATTCAGCTGGAAAAATCATGTCATCAACTTAATTGATACCCCGGGTGATCAAAACTTTTTCTCGGATACCAAAAGCTGTATGCAGGCCGCAGATGGCATCGTGGTCGTTGTGGACGCAGTAGACGGGGTCAAAGTCCAAACCGAGCTGGCATGGGAGTATGCCAAAGAATTTAATTTGCCTTGTGTCATTTTCATCAACCGCCTGGATCGCGAGCGGGCTGATTTTAACCGAACCTTTGAAGATGCCAAAGTCAGTTTTGAACCCAAACCGATTATACTGCAATTGCCCATTGGTTCGGAATCCGAGTTTAAAGGCGTTGTCGACCTGATTCGCAATCAAGCATTTGTGTACGGTGCCGACGGCAAGGCTAAAAAAGAAGACATACCTGCAGACATGCAGGATCTGGTAGAAAGTGAAAGAGAGGCTTTGGTTGAAAACATTGCTGAAGCCGACGATAGTTTGATTGAAAAATATCTTGAAGGCGAAGCGCTATCGGATGAGGAATTGAATGCCGCCCTGCGCAATGGAACGCTGTCGCATATTTTTGTACCGGTGATCTGCGGATCAGCGACCAAAAATATTGGCATCGATCTCTTGATGGATTTTATCGTTACCAGTATGCCCTCGCCGGTCGATCGCGGACCGCTAAAAGGAGTTGATCCGGACAGCGGCAACGAAATCGAAAGAGCACCGGATGAAAATGCGCCGTTTTCAGGCTATGTGATCAAGACCCTGGCGGATCCCTATGCGGGTCGATTGACGATATTCCGGGTTGTTTCCGGCAAACTGGGCAGCGATGGTACCTTTTACAACCCGAATAAAGACAGCAAGGAGCGGTTCACGCAACTTCTTTCCATCGCCGGCAAAGAACAAAAAACGGAAACCGGGGCCGGCCCGGGCGCCATTGTTGCAGTCGCCAAATTAAAAGAAACCGCCACCGGCGATACCCTCTGTGATAGCGGTGATAAAATTCAGTATGCTTGCACGGAACCGCTGCCCAGCCTGATTTCTTTTGCCATGACCGCAAAATCCAAAGGGGATGAAGATAAGATTTTTATTTCCCTGACCAGGCTCCTGGAAGAAGATCCTTCCCTCAAACTCGAACGCGTGGCCGAAACAAAAGAAATCCTGCTAGCGGGACTGGGACAGATCCATATTGAAACGGTGCTGGATAAACTTAAGCGGAAGTTCAACGTCGAAGCACAACTGAATACACCCAAAGTTCCTTACCGGGAAACCATCAAAGGTAAAGCCCGGGTGCAGGGCAAGCACAAAAAACAAACCGGCGGCCATGGTCAGTATGGTGACTGCTGGATTCAAATTGAGCCCCTGCCGCGCGGCAAGGGTTTCGAGTTTGTAGATGCAATTGTCGGCGGCGTGATTCCCAAAACGTATATACCGGCCGTTGAGAAAGGCATTGTTGAGTCCGCTCAAAAGGGCGTGCTGGCCGGTTTCCCGACAGTGGATTTCAAAGTGACTTTAGATGATGGTTCCTATCACCAGGTGGATTCATCCGAGATGGCATTTAAGATTGCCGGCTCTCTGGCATTCAAAAAGGCCGTCGATAGTGCCACTCCCGCCCTGCTTGAGCCCATCATGAAAGTGCAGGTGACCACACCGGAAGAATTCATGGGCGACATCATGGGCGATCTCAATGGCCGTCGGGGCAAAGTCCTGGGCATGGACAATGCCGGAAAGAATCAGATCATTAATGCCCAGGTGCCCATGGCGGAGTTCTTAAGCTATGCTTCGGATTTGCGTTCGATGACCGGTGGACGGGGAATATTTACGATGGAATTTTCACATTATGATGAGGTTCCCGCTCAGATCGCCGAAAAAATTATCGAAGAAACCAAGCGCAGCCAGCAATAAGGCCGGTGCCTACCGGGTTGCGGGTTGCGTGTTTCGGGTCGCGGGTATGTAGTGCAGAGATTTCGACGGAATGCTATAGACTCTCGATTGAAATACCCCCCCCGAAAATTTTTGTATACAATAGCGGCAGCGCCTCAAGGATAAAGTCTGATAGACAGGAAACTGTTTTCAACGGGACATGCTAAAGTCAGAGAGCTTCATTCAGCAACACGAAACGCGCTACTCGCCGCGCAACTTAAGATTCAGCAGCCAGATTAACCCTGCGGTATCGTGAACACCGGCTGGCATCGTTTTGCCGGTGCGTATCCTTCCCAGTAGGCATCCCATTTTTTCTTAAAGATGATACGGTTTTCAGGCTTGATGCGCTTGCCCGAAGAGCAGGTAGCCAGATGAAAGCGGCGGGATCTTTTATTGCCGATATAGCTTGCGCTTTGCTCGCGCCAGTTTGACCAGATGCCCCTTTTGGCCGTCATCGCGGCCTGCTGCGCAGCCAGCAAGGTGGCTTGATACTTCACATTCGGACGCACCACCAGCAGATAGGCGTAGCCCTGGGAAAGCATTTCAGCGTTGACAAAGGTGCCGTCTTGGAGAAAAACATAGGCCAGGCGCCTTTGAAAGCGATCGTTCGGCTCGATGTCGAATTCCAAACGCACTGTTTTATTCTTGACGAGTCGGGCATTGAAACGCTTGGCCTCATTGGCGTAAGGTTCGCCAATATGGTCTTCCCGTGGCAGTTCAGGCGCATTGATGCCGATATAGCGCACCTTTGACCCCTCCGTCAGCACGATCGTGTCGCCGTCTGCAACCCATTTCACTCGATAATCGGTATCAGCGGAACACGCATTACCGAGCAAAAAGATCAATGAACAGACGAAAGATAACGTTGTGCTGAGCTTCATACGCACGAAATCCAGTCCGTTGTTCGTTGTTAGTTGTCCGTTACCTTAGGTGAAACAAAAAGCCACAAGCTACGGACCACAAACAACTGACAACAGACATTTAAATTATGGGATAGCATCTAAATTAAGATGACAGTGCCTTGCGGCACTTATGTCTAACATATGAGAAAGGCCGCCGACATCATCGGGTTTAAAACCCAATGTTTTTTGCCAGACCTCATCATCTTCCATACACAAATAAACGATAACATCCGGCGCATGCTCCCGGATGCACGCAATGATTTTGCGATACAGATCAATTCGCAGCGGTTTAAAATATCGCATTTTTCCGTCAGAGCCTCTGATAAATTCAGCATACACGATTTTTGAATCCGGAAATCGTTTCTGGATCAATGGTTTGACCCTGGGCGGAAATCTCAAGGTGCCCAGGCTGATCCAGACCATATTTTCGGCCGATAGGCGTGAAAACAGACTTTCGATAACCCGGGCATAGTCCTTTTCACATCCATCGTAAATAATGAGCGGGTCGAAATGAAAGGCCAGCGGATACCCCCATTTCTCACATCTGGCAGCCGCATCTATCCTGGCGGATAGACCAGCGGTACCGCGTTCCTCGGACCGAATAATCTTTGGCGTGTTTAACGACCAGGCCGCGATGGTCTTGCGATTATGATTTAGTTTCTGCAATTGATCGATGGCAGTCGTTTTGGTTTTGAGCTCAAGGACAGCATGCTCCTGAGCGGCAAATCGATCCACCAGTAACCTTGTGATATCGGTCCACAACGTCCAGATCAAACTATCGGTAAATTCACCGGTCCCAATTCGAAGTAGGCTTTTCTGCGCCAATACCGAA
>JASFIG010000113.1:0-11838 GCA_050122795.1 Desulfobacterales bacterium | reverse complement strand
TGCAGCTCCATTCGGATCAACTGGGTGGAGGGATTCAGGCCGACCGCAATGCAAACCGTATCAACCTCAAACTGTTTCTCGGTACCGGGTATCGGTTTCCAGGCGTCATCCACTTCAATAATGGTCGCACCTTCCACACGGTCTGTGCCCTGTGCTTCTTTGATCGTATGGGACATAAAAAAAGGCACCCCTGCCCGGGCGATTTTGGCGGCATGGACGGCATAGCCGCCGATTTTGGGGGCTGCATCGATGACCGCTGCAACACGGGCGCCGGCCTGCAACAACTGGTAGCTGACGATGACCCCCACATTGCCCGATCCGACCATCAAGATGGTGTTGCCCGGTCGAATACCATGAATATTGGCCATTGTCTGGGCAGCCCCGGCGCCGATAACGCCCGGCAGCGTCCAGCCCGGGAAGGGGATCATGTTCTCCGAGGCGCCGGTGGCGATGAGCGTTTTTTCGGCTTTGACCTGCTCTATGCGGTCCCGGATCATGACATTCAGCGCACCGTTTTCATAAATGCCCAGCACAACGGAATTAAGAGAGACCTCAACGCCCAGTTCACGGGCCTCGGTCAGAAAACTGTTTCCGATGTCAAACCCGCGTTCCATGGCCCGGTGTTCCTTGGAGCCGAAGAATTTATGGATTTGCTTGAACAGCTGGCCGCCGGGGCGGTCGTTTTCGTCATAGACGACGACATCAACACCATTTCTGGCGGCTGCCACAGCGGCTGCCAGTCCGGCCGGACCGGCGCCGACACATATCATCTCACATCGTCTCACGGTTTACCTCCGGATAAATCAGGTCCGTTGCCATGCTGGGTTTCAACCACCATGCCGGCTTTCAGCGGTTCGACACAGGTCCGGATGTTGGGTCTGCCGTCGACAACCATGATACAGTCGGTGCAGCGCCCGATGGCACAGAACATACCCCGGGGTTCGTTTCTGCGGGTGGTATAGCGATGAATCAGCACCCCATTGCTTCGCAGTGCAATGGCAATGGGCTCATCTTCAAAGCCCTGCATGGGTTGACCGTCAAAAGTAAACTGTATTTTTTGCCCCTTTTCAAATGTTCCCAAAACAGGATGGTCTTCGATACGCATGATTCGATTTCCTATGCGAATTCATGTTCAACAGGACAAATTTTAGGAAGCGCAATTTACTTTTCCTGTTGTTGTAAAAGCGCCTAAAATATGAAATGCCTAAAAGAAACCAAACTCCTCACTGAAGGTATAGTTGCTGCCCACCAGCGGAATTCCGGTCATAGCGCAGGCTTCCAGGGTCATGGCTCTGAGATCCTCGCGTTCCATGTTGGCCAGGGCCGTTTTCCCGGCAGCCTTGGCCAGCAGGGTGGCTTCACAGGTCATCCCCTCAATGTAATTGGCAACCCGCTGGGCCGCGGCCTCAATATCCAGCTTTTTGCGGCGTTCTGGATCCTGGGTTCCGATGCCGAATGCACATTTACCTTCATGACAGCGCAGACAGACCACACACCCCATCGCCACCATCACACCGGTTCCCAGGGCCACGGCATCGGCGCCCAGCGCCAGGGCCTTGGCGACGTCCGAGCCGTCTTTAATCCCGCCGGAGACAATCAGGCTGACCTCCTGCTTGACACCCATTTCCTCCAGTGCCCGAACCGCCTGCACCAGGGCAGGCAGGGTGGGGATCCCCAGATGGGTGGAGGCCATCACCGGCGCGGCACCCGTGCCGCCTTCAGAGCCGTCGACGACGATACCGTCGGCACCGGTTTTGGCGGCGATCTTGACGTCTTCCTTGACGCGTCCGGCCGCGATTTTAACAAAAATCGGGATTTGCCAGTCGGTCACATCACGCAGCTCCTGAATTTTAAGTACCATGTCATCGGCCCCGAAAATATCTCCGTGGCGCGGATGGCTGTGCAAATCAATTCCCTCGGGCAACTGCCGGAAAGCTGCAATTTCCTTGGTGATCTTGCTGCCCATCAGATGGCCGGACAATCCCGGTTTGGCGCCGATTCCACAGATGATTTCAATCGCATCGGCGGCTTCAATATTTCGCAGCGAAAAGCCCATGCGGCTGGGGGTGATCTGGACCACCTGCTTGTATGAGTTTTCGCTTTCTTCAGGCAGCAGCCCGCCTTCACCGTTGTTGATGGATGTTCCAACGATCTGGGTGGACTTGGCCAAGGCGGTTTTAGCCTCTTTGCTCAGGGCACCGTAAGACATGCCTGAGATCATAATGGGCGTTTCGATCACCAGCGGGTTTTTGGCAAAGCGCGCGCCCAAAACCGTCTGGGTTTTGCAATCTTCACGGTAAGTATCAATGGACAGTCGCGAAAGCTGAGACGGCAGAATCAGTAGATCGTCGAAGTTGGGAAAGCGTATGGTGGCGCCACACCCGCGAATACGATGCTTGCCGGTCTCGGCTTTGTATCTGATTTCTGAAAGGGTTTCGGGGTTCCACACACCCCTTTGAACATCTTTCGCTTTTACCTTTTTTGCCGTTTCTTTTTTTTCTTCTTCTTTTGCCATTAGACCTTAGCCCTTTTCCTATGGGTTGGTTTAAACATGACGTAATCATGCCGGCCATAGACTTTCGGCACGATGCTTCTGAAGCTGCCGACACTGTGCTCAATGCCGTATTTCTTAAAAAGCGTTTCGACCTCTTTTTTCTCCGCGTCTTCAATGGGCTTTACGGTGACATTGCCGCCGAGTTTGTCTTCGACTTGCGGATCGAGAACATGGATGATACCGTCATACATCGATTCGCCAATGCCCATGCCGACTTTGCCCAGAACGATGATTCGGCCGCCGAGTGTCATTTTGCCGCTCCACATGCCCACATTGCCGCAAACAATCAAATTTCCGCCTTTCATGCCCCAGCCGGTGCGGCTGCCGCTGTGACCTTTGATCACAATGGTGCCGCCCACCATCGATGGGGCGCAGTTGCTGCCGGTGTTCATCTCAACGATGATTTCACCGCTGCCCATGTTGTCACCGGTGTACAACCCGGTGTTGCCTTTAATGATGATCGTGGGGCCCTGCAGAAAACCCCCGGTGTAAAAGCCGGTACTGCCTTCGACCGTTATTCTGGCTTTACCTTTGAGGGCCGTGGCGAAATTGTGTACAGAGTGAGGATTTTCCACGGTAATTTCATCTTCTTGCTGTACCAATTCCCTTAGTTTGCGGTTGACCTCGAGAGTGGGCATTCCTGATATATTTAAACGGACCATACCTTAACTCCTCCTGGTTCCATCTCCGTGGCGTAAACGTCGGAGATGATAGGGGTTAACGAAATTTGCTCCGATCCAAACAGCACCATCCCGCCGTCTTGCTCATAAATGACGACCGGTTTGAATGCCAGCCGATCTCGAAATGCGCCGATCTGGTTGTCGGTGGCGACCATAATCGTAAAGATGCCATCAAACGTATCCAGGGCAGCATGCAGGGCGGACTCCAGATCTTTGCCTTTTTCCTTCATTTCGTAGGCGATGAAATGCGCGGCCATTTCGGTATCATTGGCAGTTTTAAAACGGATACCCATACTTTCCAGTTTTCTTCTCATATTGAAGTAATTGGTAAATTGGCCGTTATGAACCAACGATAATCCCGGGTAGATGTAGGATACAAAAGGATGGGCGAAGTTAATGTTTTCGACACTTTCGGTAGCCAAACGAACATGGCCGATACCATGGGTGCAGGCACCCACATCAACCTGATGGACGGCGACAAGATCTTCAGCTGATCCCTGATCCTTGTAGACCTTAAGGTGTCGGTCAAGAGAGTGGACGCAAAGGTTCGGATGGGAGTCGATCTCCCAGTGGAGTTGAGAAATCTGGTCGGGGTCCATGGCAATGGAGCTCTCAAAAAAAGTGAAGATGCCACCCCCTTTGTAAATTTTGGTATTGCTGATTTGGCCGTAATTTTGAATGATCTGATGAAGATCGTTTTCAAAACTCGGATCGGTTAAGGTTATGCGTGCCTGGATGTCATCGCGTTGCTCATAAAGCGCAACGCCGGTGGCATCGCGACCTCGATGAACCAGCTCTTTGAGCATATTGACCAGATCATCACCGAGATCGCTGCGTTCCCTGGCGATAAGTCCTGCAATTCCGCACATGATGTCCCTCTGCTTTTTTTTAGGTTAAAGCATTTGACGGTTGCCCGTCGCTTAATTGTCGCTGGCGCATCATGCCGTTATCGGCTTTGCGCTAAAGCTGGAATGAATAGGTGTTAAACTCCCAATCCGAAACATGTTTGCGCCACAGGTTTAGCTCATGTTCTTTCAAAGCCACGAATGCTCGAATCAGCTCCGGTCCCAGCGCCTCGCAAATTACCTCATCGGCTTGTAGATCCTGCAAAGCGTCATGCAGGAAAAATTGAATCATCTCATAGGTGCCCGGTTCAACACCGTAAATATCACCCACAGCGTGCTCACCCGGGTCGATTTTGTTTTCAATACCATCCAGGCCGGCTGCAAAGGCCGCCGCATACACCAGATAAGGATTGGCCGATGCGCACGGCGCCCGATTCTCAACACGCGTTGCGCGTCCGCGCTCTCCGGGCACGCGGCAGTAGACCGTGCGATTATCCAGGCCCCAGGCCAGGTAATAGGGCGCAAAACTATCCGGCTGATAGCGCTTATAGGAGTTGATTGTTGGCGCCAGCAGAGCGGACATGCCTTTGGCATGTGCCATCTGGCCACCGATGAAATATCGCATCAGCTCAGAAAAACCGTGTTCGGCATCCGGATCATCAAACAGATTTTTGCGGGTCTTGGGGTCACTCAAAGAGAGATGAATGTGATATCCGCTGCCACCGCCTTCGGTGGTGGGTCTGCCCATAAACGTCAGGTGATAATTATTCTGGGCCGCAACCTCCTTGCAAACATACTTAAAGGTGAAGGTCTGATCGGCACAGTTCAAAGCGTGATCATATTTCCAGTTGACTTCAAATTGACTCGGAAAGAATTCATGGTTGAGATAAATGATGTCAAAGCCCAGTTGCAGAAGGATATTCTGGAGTGTGCGTGAGAGCCCGATCGGATCCAATATGGGATTCGCTTGATAGACGCAGGAAAGATTGGGGTTGTAAAGCGCTCCCGGACCGCCTTCACCCGGATGAAAAACAAAAAATTCCAACTCCGATGCGCACACCGGTCGTAGATTTTTTTCTTCATACCTTTTGACAACTTTTTGAAGTGCGTAGCGCGGATCGACCGGGATGGGCTCGCCCTCGCGAAAGGCATTGCCGATCAAACGGGCGGTGCCTTCCAGATAGGGCAGGACCGTAAAAGTGCTCAAATCCGGCATTATGGTCATATCTTTCCACTCGATTTCATAGCCGCATCCGGTTTCCGGAGCCACATCATTGGTGAGATCAATGGCATAAATGGCCTGTGCGAAGTTAATGCCCTCTTCAGCGAGCTCTTCGAGCCGCCTGGCCGGTACCAGTTTGTTGCGGCAAATCCCGTACAAATCCGGATACTCGATTCGGATGGTGTCGATATTTTCCGCTTTAATGATTTCCTGAATTTCCTTGATCTCCATTTGGATCCCTCCTTTTTGCAACCCTAAATGTAGTAATGATTACATTATGGGCCATTTATTGTAATAAAAAATACAATTATACATGTCAAGAGAAAAATCAATCGGGGTCAAATAAATTAAATAAATAATAAAAATAACAATATTTATAATAAGTTATTAAAAATTTTATTTTTACATAAATTATTTAATGTTGTATAAAAAATTACATAAATGAAAAATAAAAGTGAGCGAGCCGAGAAGAGGGGGTTCATGTTCCGAAATAGGTTTCCTGAATGTATGATTCTTGCTTTAACTCTTCGGGCTTGCCTTTCATTTTCATGCGGCCGGTTTCCAGTAAATAGATTTCCTCTGCCAACGTCAGCGTAAAATTCACGTTTTGTTCGGTAATCACAATGGTCATGCCCCTGTTTTCTTTAAGCTCCTGCAGGACAGCGGCGATTTCGGAGCACACCAGCGGTGCCAGGCCGATCGTCGGTTCGTCAACCAGCAACAGTCGGGGATTGGTCATCAATGCACGGCCCAAAGACAGCATTTGCTGCTCCCCGCCACTCAATGTTTTAGCCTCTTGATTCTGGCGTTTTTCAAGGACCGGGAACAGTTCGAAGACCAGCCGCAGGTTTTGTTCTTTACTCTCTCTGGCGCGATAGGCGCCAACCAGAAGATTGTCCTTTACGGCCATGAAGGAAAAAAGGTTGCGTGCTTCCGGGGCATAACCGATACCTTTACGAATGGCTTCGGTCGGCGATAGCTGTCTTAGATCATTGCCGTCAAAAACGATTTGCCCTTCACAGTCGGTTAATCCGATGATCGAATCCAGCAGGGTTGATTTGCCGGCACCATTCGGTCCGATGATGCCGACAACTTCTCCTTTTTCAACGGAAAGCGAAACATTGCTCAGCGAGCACGCCTTGCCGTAAAAAACGCTGAGGTCTTTTACCTCAAGCAAAGCCATTATTGACCTCCCGAACCTATCGCTATTTCAAATAGAGCCACCCTTATTTTCCAAGATAAGCTTCTTTGACTTTTTGATTGGCAATGACGTCTTCAAAAGATCCGTCAGCAATCAATTGGCCGAAGTTGACCACCACCACCCGATCGACAAGCGGCGCCAATGTCTTCAAATCATGACTGACAATAATAAAGGTCAGCCCTTCCTCTTTTTTGTGTTTAAGCAGCTCTGATAATTCGCTGATCTCACCGACCGTCAGTCCGGCAAATACCTCATCGAGCAGCAACAATTTGGGTTTTGTTGCCAGGGTTCTGGCCAGCTCCAGCCGGCGCAGGTTTCCCATGGATAGACTATATGGCTGCATATGCAGATCGTTTTCGGTTAATCCAACGCTGGCGCCGATTTTGGATTCATCTTCATAGCGACGATTCGAGGTGATGGTCTGCCCTAATGCATCCGGTATGATACCCACCCGGATGTTTTCGGTTACGGTCAATTCGCTAAAAGGCCTGGGGATCTGATAGGTACGCGAGATACCCATTTTTACGCGCTCATGGGTCTGATAGGTTGAAATTTCGCGGCCTTCAAAATAAATTTCACCTTCATCCTGTTTGAGCTCTCGCATAATGAGATTAAATGTTGTCGTCTTGCCGGAACCATTGGGCCCAATTAACCCCAGCGATTCACCTTGCGCCACATAAAAACTCAATTCGTAAACCGCAAAGATACCGCCGAACTTCTTGGTGAGTGAATCGACCTCAAGTAATTTGGCCGCCATATTGCTTTTTCCCCAGAATTTTGCTTTCGATAAAATTGCTGACGGTTTGCACGACCTGGTAAAGGCCTTTGGGCGCATAATTATAAATGAACAATGCAACCAGCCCGTAAAATAGGAAACGCCAGGCGCCCGGAACATAGGGGCGCAAATATTCAAGCAGAAAAGTGAGAAAATAGGCCCCCAAAATGGGTCCCACAATGGTGTGCTCGCCGCCGATCAAAGCGGCGACCAATATGGTAAACAGAAAATTGATATCAAACATTCCCCGTGGAGAAATCGACCCCAGATAGTGGGTGTATAGCGCCCCTCCGACACCCGCGACGAAAGCACTGAGCGTAAAGGCAAAGAGTTTAAACTTGGAGGTATTTAACCCGGCGCTCTTGACCGCGCCTTCGTCCATGCGAATGGCGCTCAGAACCAGGCCCACATCTGATCGTGTCAACCACCACAGACCGATGGCGATCAAAAACATGGCCGTTAATGAAAAGTAGTAATTGAGCACCGTACCCGTTGCCAGCAATGGCAGACCGGTTATGCCTCTGGTTCCGCCGGTTATTTCCGGCTTTACGACCTGCATGAGATGGTAGGTAACTTCCATAAATGCCAGGGTGACCAACGCAAAATAGGTGCCTCTGATTCTCAGGGCCGGAAAGAAAAACAGCGTACCGGCCACCATTGTGGCGAGCACCGCAATCGGTATGCTCACATACAACGGGATTGCCAGATGATGGGTCAGCATAGCGGTGGTGTATCCGGCAATGCCAATCAAAAATGGATGGCCGAAACTGATATAGCCGGTATATCCCGAAAGAACATCCCAGCTCATGGCAAAAATAGCCAGAAAATTGGCAAAGATAAAAATGCGAAGGGTATGGCTGGAACTGACAAGCGGAATCAAACCCATCACAACAGCAAAAAACAACCACCAGGAAATCGATTTTTTCAAAACGCCCCCTTCACGTTAAATTTCTTCTTTTCCCAGCAAGCCTTTCGGCATGATGACCAGAATGATGATGATCAACAACATCGTGAAAACACCCCTTAATTCCGGAGCAATAGCGGTGGTCGTAACGGTTTCCAGAAATCCAACAATATGAGCGGCAATCAGGCTGCCGATAATGCTGCCGATGCCACCGACAATGACCACTGCCACAGCTATGATCAGCGGAAACACCCACATGGTCGGATCCAGCTGGGTGTAGGAGGCAAAAAAGACACCGGCGATTGCTCCGAGTGCGCCGGACAGACCCCAGGTCAGCAAGTTGATTCTTTCAGCGTCAATACCGGCGACCAGAGCGCCTTTGGTGTCCATTGACACTGCTCGAATGGCTCTGCCGAGGGCGGTTTTGTGCACGAATAGCAACAAAGCGCCCAAAATAACCCAGCTAATGATCATGGCCATCAAAATGGTCCAGGTCACCGGGACCCCAAACGGTCGGATCACGCCGGGAATCATCGGCCAGATGGCCTTGGGCGCCGGTGAGAAAATAATGATGACCACCGCCTGCATGACGACGGCCAGAATGAGGGTGGAAATTTCAACAGCAATGGGATTGTCACGCAGGCGCCGTACTAATCCCAGATAAGTGAAGACGCCAAAGGCAGCCCCTGCCAATGCCGCACAGAAAAAACTCGGGATTTTGGGCAATTCCAGTAATTGTGCCAGCACATAATAGACGTAACCGCCGATCATGATATAGACGCCGTAGGCCAGGTTCAACACCCGACCGACGCTGAAAATCATCGTAAAGCCCACCGCAACGAGTGCGTAAAGACCGCTGATTAAAAAACCCTGAATAATTATACCGCCCATGCTATCTTCACCGTCTACGGGTCATCATATTGATCGATGCGAATGACATTTGGTTTTCGAGAGGCTACCGGCCGCTCTTTGCGGGGTTTTCTCAAAAAACAGGGAATGATGAATCACTCAGATTTCACCTGAACCAGCGGAACAAGAGAAGCGCATGGCGCTTCCCTTGTTCCGGGATCAGCTCGCCGCATCCTTTTCGGGTGGCGTTCGTGTCCTACTTCTTTTTTGCCCAGGGCGGTACGGCGAATTCACCGTTTGCATATTTGGGTGGGTAAACACATTTGACCGATCCGTCCGGATACCACTGAATAACAATCAGCGACGGAATTCCGTCTTCAATTGGAGGTGAGATATCAAATCGGATGTTGTGCGGCCACGCCAATTCTGTCCGCGGTTCGATCTCGCCTGGCTTCCAGTATGCATAACGCAGCCACAGCTTGCCGTCTTTGTATATTTTCAGATCCTCATTTTCCATCTCTTTAACCCAGGCATCCAGCGGCTTGAAACCGCCGGCGCGTTCGGCTGCATTCACGGCATTGTAGATGCCATAATAGGCATTAAAACCGTTAAAATGCGGATAGACCGGACGGGATCTATACTTGCTTTTGTATGTTTCGACAAATTTGGCGGTGCGCGGATCCATCTCCATTCCCAGCGTCGGGGGGGGCATCAGCGTTGACATGCCGCCACCCATCTTGCCGGTATCGGTCCAATATTCTTCACCGACAGCGGCAACATTGATTCCTGTAATTGGAATCGGCACCTGCATTTTGACATATTGCGAGGTCGGCACAACGCATTTGACCGAAGATATGAGATAGATGAAATCGGGGTTGGTTTTGGTTATTTTATTGTAAATGGGGCTGAAATCAACGGTGTTGACATCATAGACGATATGATCCACCATTTCAATTCCGGCTTCCGGTAAAATGGCATCTTTAATCAGTTCAAATACACCCGCCGCATAGGCGGTGTCTTCCTGCATAATCACGCAGGTTTTCCAGCCCATTTTTTTGGCGAGAATGTCCTTGCCGAAATCAACGTACTGGGTGCCCAGTGCCCAGTCGTTGGGCACATTCATGAAGTACATCTTGTATTTTTCATATTCATCGCGGACCTTTTCAATTGCCAGATAGGATGAGGTCCAGGTATCCAGGGTAGGGGTTCGGTACTCTGCCATGCGTGGCAGCCACCCCAGAGAAACGTCATCTATACATCCCGAGATGATAAAATCGACTTTTTCTTTTTCGTTTAAATATTCATAGGCCTTGATGCCCTCGGTGACATCCTGACCGGTATCTGCTTTTACCAATTTAATCTGGCGGCCTCCTAAAATGCCGCCTTTGGCATTCAGCTCTTCAATGGCGATCTCCGCGCCGCGCAACGTGCTTTTACCGCTGTCGCTGTCGAAAGATCCAATAAATCCGATGATAACGGGCTTTTTAGCTGCTGAAGCTAACGGGACGGTGCAGATGTAAAGAAAAAAGATGGTCAGCACAAAGAAGACTAGGGTAATCCGTGATGGTTTTGTTTTCATTCTCCCCCCTCCTTTATTTGAAGATGTTGAAGTCCGAAGCAGAAACTGTGCGTTTGTCATCACCCCCTGTCGATTTTTAGCGTTTATCCTGGCAACATGTTGTAATAAAAATTACACGCTATAAGAATAATCCTAATATTTCTTTCATGTAGTATTGTCAAGAAAAAAAATAATCCTAATATATAAAATGATATTCAGATAGTGAACAATGTTATTAGCTAATGTTTTCAATATTTTAAATGAAAAATAAAGCGTTGTTTGCAATTCATTTTTTATTCTGAAATGATTGAATTTTTTCATCATTTAGCAAATATGAAAAACCCAATTGCACCATTATGATTCTTTTAAATTTTCGGCCACCGGGCTGGCCGGCTCATTCGTAAAACGCCTCATTTTGTGCTTGATTTTTAGGTTAGATAATCGAATTAATAGGGCACCTGGAATATTCATTTTCTTATTACCTTACACGGAGAATCGAAATGTCAGAACAACGGTTGGCAGTTATTGGAATCGGGGCCACCGGTACGGTGTTGGCTGCGGCGCTGTTGCGTAAATTGCCGGATACATTTCTCGTCGGTCGCTCGCCGGATCTGGGCAAAACGCTGCAATCAAAGGGTATTCAGATATCAGGTGAAATTAATTGTAATGTACCGGTCAAACATTATTGCAGTCAAATTGCAGACCTCAAGGAACTCAGGCCTTCTGCTGTCTTTTTAACGACTAAAACCTTTCATCTGGAAAAGGTTCTCAATGACTTAGGCGCTGTGTTTGTGCCCGGAATGAAAATAGTGGCCTGCCAGAATGGTCTGGGGCCTGAAGATCTGGTTGCAGATCGATTCGGCCGGGAATCTGCGCTGCGTCTGTCGCTAAATTATGGTGCATCCTTAAAAAATGCTGGAGCAGCAGACGTCACCTTTTTCAATCGGCCCAATCATATCGGCGGTCTGTCACAGCAGAATGCGGGCTTTGGCGCACAGCTGGCCAATACGCTCACCGACTGTGGACTGGATACAGAATCTGTCGATGACATAAAACGTTTTGTTTGGAAAAAAATGGTCATGAAATGTACGATGGCATCCATTTGTGCCGTGACCGGGCTGACGATAAAGGAGGCGCTGCAATATCCGCCCACCCGTGAAATCGCCGATGGCTGCTTTAAGGAAGTCCTTGCGGTTGCCCGATCAATGGGCTATGACCTTGGCGAAAATTACCTGCAGCAGGCACTCGAG
>JASFIG010000112.1:0-11962 GCA_050122795.1 Desulfobacterales bacterium | reverse complement strand
CCGCTTTGATGGGATCGGACACGAGGGCCCCCGCCTTCGAGGCACAAGTATCTGGAAGATGCTAACACAGCCCTAAACGATTTGCCATACACGTTTTATCGTGTGCTTGACCTGCTTGATAATCGCTTCAGAGTTTTGATAGGAATCCCATATGGCCGCTGTTCACGAAAAATACCTTGCCCCAACATCGATCATCGATGCTGATTCAAAGATAATTATTGAATATGCGATGTCAGCCATTGAAGATGCCGATGATCATCCGACTCACAAAGCTGTTAAATTGTATTATGCCGTCCGGGATGCGATCTGGTATGATCCTTATATCCCGTTTTACCGACCGGAACACTACCGCTCCAGTCACGTTTTGAAAAATGGCCGGGCTTTTTGTATCGGCAAAGCCGGACTGTTGTGTGCGGTGGGCCGCGCCTGTGGAATACCGGCTCGTGTGGGATTCGCCGATGTCCGCAATCATCTGGCCACCCGGCAGTTGATTGATTATCTGGGGTCCGATATATTTGCCTTTCACGGTTTTACTGAGTTTTATCTGGAAGGTCGCTGGGTGAAAGCAACCCCGGCCTTTAACAAAGAGCTTTGCCACAAAGCAAAGGTGACACCGCTGGAATTTAACGGCAGAGAAGATTCCATATTTCAACCGTATAATGAAGAAAAAAAATTATTCATGGAATACGTAAATGACCATGGAGCCTTTGCCGACATCCCGGTGGATCGAATTGTCGATTCCTGGAAAGCGGTCTATGGATCAGAACGCGTTCGGCAATGGATCGAGTCGTTTGAAAAATCCGGCGGAAAGCGCAATCGCAAATTAGAAAATGAAGATTGGATCAAATAATAGCGATGGCGTTGCAAATTCACCTTTTGAGGTAATAGCCATCACTGTCAGCTGTTACGTGACACCCGAAACCTGTTAAGATAGCCGACATGACTGTAGCTAAAGTACAACATAAATTGAATGACCTAATCGTCGTGATAAAGGGGGCAGGCGAGATGGCCAGCGCTGCGGCCTGGCGCCTGTATATGGCCCGTATTCGCCGGATTGTGATGCTGGAAACATCTTCGCCGCTGGCCGTCAGGCATGCGGTTTCGTTTTGTGAGGCCGTGCATGACGGGCATCAAACCGTCGAGGGTGTCAGAGCCGACCGGGCGGGCAGCCCCGATGAGGTGCAGGCCTGCTGGCAAAAAGGGCGTGTGGCCGTATGCATTGATCCACAATGGAAGCTGGCGGCGACATTTCGACCGGATGTCGTCGTAGATGCCATTATGGCCAAAAAAAACCTGGGCACCGATATGCATGAGGCGCCGCTGGTCATCGGGCTGGGTCCCGGTTTTGTTGCCGGGCAGGATGTTCACATGGTCATCGAAACCAATCGCGGTCATCACCTGGGCCGAATTATAACGGACGGTCGTGCGGAGCCGAATACGGGCACACCGGGAGCAATCAACGGCTATACTGAAAAACGGGTTTTGCGGGCCCCCTGCGATGGTGAATTTAAGGCCGAATGTTCCATTGGTGAGCACGTCAAAAAAGGGGATCGAATTGGAACCGTTGCATCGGATATCGTTCGGGCGCAAATCGACGGCGTGTTGCGTGGGTTGATTCGAAGCGCCACCCGCGTACAAACGGGATTGAAAATCGGCGATATCGATCCCAGGGGCGATGCTCACTTCTGCTATACGATTTCGGATAAAGCCCGGGCCATTTCAGGATCGGTGTTGGAATCTATTTTACGAGTCTACAATTAATTTAATGGGTTTCAGGTTTCAGTGTTCAGGTGTCAGCAGCAGAAGACAGAGGACAGAAGACAGAGGACATAAAGGTCGTTTTATTTTCCCATTCACCCATCAGTCCTCTGTCGTCTTACCCCTGACCTCTGAAATCTGATTTTAGGGTGTCATGTGTCATGCAATCAGCTGCTGCTGGCCTCTAGCTGCTTGCTCCTGGCTCCTGATTTTTAGATTCTGAGTCCCCACTTCAGCCAGAAGCAAGAATCCAGGAGCAAAAACTCACAACACCTGGATTAGATTTAAAACGCCAAACATAAGTATGACCTCATTACGATACAGCTTGGGGCTTAAAAAGGGCGGTGTCATCAGTCTGGTGGGTGCCGGCGGCAAGACGGCTTTGATGTTTCGGCTGGCCCGCGAGCTGGCAGGACAAGGCGACCGGGTGCTGACAACGACGACAACCAAGATCCGCGTACCCATGCAACGACAATCACCGCTTGTTATAGCATCTGACTCTGTTGATTGCCTCCTGAAGCGTGCCCATGTCATTTTGCAGCACTTTGCACATGTGACGGCCGGCCGGCGGATCTTGCATTTCCAACACAAATTACAGGGGTTTTACCCGCAAGAAATTGATCGTATCTGGCAGTCCGCTGCTTTTAATTGGATTATCGTAGAGGCGGACGGTGCCGCCGGTAAACCCATTAAAGCGCCGGCGGCACACGAGCCGGTGATTCCCGACAGCGCGCACTGGATGATAGCGACAGTGGGTTTATCTGCAGTCGGACGGCCATTGAACACACAATGGGCCTTTCGACCGCATTTAGTTTCAGCCTTAACGGGTTTGGCGCCGGAAGATAAAATCAGCGCTTCAGCCATTGCCAAAATGTGCCTGGATTATAACGGGATGTTGAAAAACGTTCCCAAGCAGGCCAGACGGTTTATATTTCTCAACCAGGTCGATCTTCCGGGTTGCCGGGCTGCTGGAAAACAGATTGCCCAGCTTTTGACCACCTATGGGCGTACCAGTTTGAACGGGGTCCTCATCGGCCAGACTTTACATGAACCAATAGTTGCAAAATATTATGTAATAAACTGAAATTAATATGTTTATAACAAATTAATATCAAAGCAAACGGGCAGATATAACCGGCGAAAGCGTTATATGCCCCTTACAAATGGTTTGAAATGCGCAAAAAAACAGAGGCCTCTGAAAATGGCCATCTTGAACACGATTCCAACAACACGTTCCGCAACACTGTCGGTTCGATTCTCATCCTGACTTCGATATTTTTTTTGAATTTCACCTCTCGGATTTCCCCGGCACCCCTGGCTCCCCGAATTGAAATGGACTTAAATTTGAGCCATGCCGAAACTGGAACCCTTTTCCTATTTATTTCAATTGGTTACTTTGTGACCCTGATTGGATCAGGGTTTGTCTCGTCGCGTTTAAATCATACGCGTACCATCACTGTCTCCAATACGGCTCTGGGTGTCGCCCTGATCGGAACTACCTTTTGCAGTGGCCTGTGGACGATGCGCCTGGGCTTGTTTGCGGTTGGCATGGCAGCGGGATTGTATTTACCTTCCGCCATAGCGACATTGACGTCACTTGTCCCATCGCAGCACTGGGGCAAAGCCATCGCCATTCATGAGCTGGCCCCCAATCTCAGTTTCATTGCAGCACCTTTAATCAGCGAAGCGGTTCTGTTACGGTTTTCCTGGCGAGAAGTCTTTTTGGTACTGGGTATGATGGCCTTAATCATAAGCCCGATTTTCATGCGCTACAGTAGCGGTGGTGATTTTAAGGGCGAGGCGCCCGGCTTCAGTGCATTGGGTCAGCTGTTTGGCAATTTATCCTTCTGGTTGATGGTGCTGATGTTTAGCCTGGGTGTCATCGGCACCTTGGGCCTTTATACCATGTTGCCGCTTTACCTGGTCTCAGAGCACGGTATGGATCGCAATGCGGCCAATACCTTGATCGCGTTATCCAGGATACCCAGTGTTTTAATGGCTTTCATCGCCGGATGGGCAACCGATCGCATTGGGCCGCAACGAACGCTAAAAGTTGTTTTGCTGATTGCCGGTATGATGACTTTTTTTCTGGGTATTGCCTCAAGCTCGATCATACGCTACGTTGTTTTTTTGCAACCGTTGATTGCCGTATGCTTTTTTCCGGCCGGGTTTGCCGCCATGTCTTCAATCGTGCCTCCCGGTTTCAGAAATATAGCGGTTTCACTCATTGTACCGCTGGCTTTTGTGACCGGTGGGGGGTTGGCGCCGATTTTTATCGGTTTTATCGGCGATAAAGGCAATTTTGCGCTGGGAATCATGATTTGCGGTGGGTTGATTGCCATCGGCTCTTTTTTTACCGGATTGCTCCGATTTCACGAGCAGTCAGAATGAAAGGATGCATCTATGGATCTTCAAATATTTGACCAAATGGAAAAAGAGGATCTGCGAAGTTATATTGAATTCCTGCTGTGGCATTACCGGGTTATCGATGCGTTCTGGTATATCAACATCAGCGAACTATATGATGAGGCTACAGCTGACCGCTTAAATGAAAAGGTATGGGGCCGGGTGGCGGCAATGGCAGCCAGGGATTTGCAAAAGCGCTTTCATATCGAAGAGCGGGGTCTGGCGGGTTTTGTTAAAGCGCTTCAATATTTTCCATGGTGCATTCTGGTTGGCTATCAAATTGCCGAATCTTCGGATGAGGTTACGATCCATGTTCCATCCTGTCCGACGCAGACAGCCAGAATTAAAAGGGGCCTGGATGAATACGCTTGCAAAGCCATGCACCACGAAGAATTTTCCAGTTTTGCGCGCGAAATTGACGAGCGCATACAGGTTGAATGTCTGTTTGCCCCGCCGGATCCACATCCGGACGACATGATGTGCAAATGGCGCTTTTTCTTGCGTGAAGCATAGGGTATGCTGAACAAGGCATGGGGTATCGGGCATGGCGCGTTGGGTAGATATTCGGATAGTCGTGTTTCATATTTATGAAAGTTCTCTAGCCTAAAGTTACTATCCATGAGGCAGACAAATGCCGCTCGCTTTTGAATCGCTTAACCATGGCACGATTGCATTTGGCTTTTTCAACATCGATTCGGATATGTTGCTTTTAGAAAAGTACTTTTGGCTTTCTCAACCAGGCGATTGTGCGGGAAATGATCTCAAAATATGCACGTCCCATCCAGATACCCATTGCAGCAGACCGGCGGTCCGGTGAGGTTGATATCGGCGTGTTTAAATTCAACCAGCAAACGCTTCAGGGACTGATCAAATATGTATGGCGCGGCGGTTATCCCGGCTGGCAAGATAATACCCGCCCGGAATACGTCGAGGCCATGAAGGCTCAAATCAAAAAACACCGCCGAGGGCTATTCGAAAATATCCTATTGGGTTGAATGGCTGGGCGAATTTATGCTGGCCACTGGCTTCGACTCGGCTGAGGTCGTCGCAGGCTGGCTGTATGTGATTCTCTCGACGAGCCCTGCCGAGTCTCAGAAACCAGCCCGACGGGCATCCACGAGCAGCAACCACGCAACGGTTTTACCTGAAATTAATTTTGACTTTATCGCTGGCAGATTGTATGACCTAAATTTTGAATGAAAAGCAATGGCAACCGGCGCCTTCAAAATTCAGGTGAAAAGAGCGCTATAACCATAATTCTAAAACATAAATCTATCGAAAAGGCATGCAAACTTATCATTACCTTAAAGAAGAAATCCTAAAGGTCAATCAAGACATTCAATCATTGATATCAAAAGCGAAATCTTTGCCCGGGATGGATGAATCGCGATTTGACGACTGGGCCAATACGTGTCGGAGACTTCCGGATCAAATGTCTGAAGATATCATGCGTGTGGCGGTTGCAGGACCCATTAAATCAGGGAAAAGCACTTTTCTAAACTCAATACTACAGGGCGATTATCTAAAAAGAGGCGCCGGCGTAATCACATCGATCGTCACTCGGGTGCGCAACGGTGACCAGTTGGGCGCACAACTTTTTTTCAAATCCTGGGATGAGATCAATGCCGAAATGGAACAGGCTCTGGTTCTTTTCCCGACACTGGAGTGGCGCCGCACGGATTCAGGGCTGGATATTAGAAATGTCGAGGAGCGCAAGCAGATTCAACAGGCCCTGAAGCTATTGAGCGCAGACCAACTGATATCGCATGATACCCGCAACATTAATAACGTCCTTTTATCCTCATATATCAAGGGTTATGAAAGGGTTCACGACATCATATCCACGCAGAACACAACCCGACACTATGACGCCAATCACTTCGCAGAGCACAAAAGTTTTGTGGGGGATGAAAATCTGGCGGTTTACCTGAAAGACGTTCAACTTGAAATACCATCAGACGCGTTTACAACCAATATCGAAATTGCAGATTGCCAGGGCAGCGACAGTTCAAATCCCATGCATCTTTCGATGATTCAGGATTACTTATTGCTTACGCATATGATCGTTTATGTGATCAGCAGTCGCACCGGCTTGCGCCAGGCGGACATCCAGTTTTTATCGATCATCAAAAAGATGGGTATTCTGGATAACATTCTATTTGTTATCAATTGCGATTTCAGTGAGCATGAATCCATGCGCGAGCTTGAAGCGCTGGTGAACAAAGTAAAAGAGGAATTGGCTCTGATCAAACCCGATCCGGCGGTATATACCTTTTCAGCCTTATTCAATTTGTTTTCATCACCCAATTTAACACTGTCCGAAAAAGATCAACTCCGAATGCAACAATGGCGTGCCGAAGCCGAGTTAACGGAATTTTCAAATCAGGAGACGATACAGTTCAGGGCAACGCTTGATTCGAAGCTCGGCAACACGCGGGGTGCAGTGTTGCTGAAAAATCATCTGGAACGTCTCAGCGTTATTGTATCCGGGATGGAGAATTGGATCGGTATCAATCAGGATATCCTCGCGCGGGATTCAGATAGCGCTCAGGAACTGATCCAACGGCTAATGGAGCATCAGGACCGGGTCGATCAGATGAAAACCGTTCTAAGAACCACTATTTCCGGCGCGGTTTCCAAGATTAAAAAAAGGCTAAACCTCGATGTGAACCGGTTTTTTGATGTGCGTTCCGGTGATATTTTTAGTAAAATCACGCAATTTGTAAAGGAATATAAAGGATTAACTCAGCCGGTCGACGGCAAAGCGGATTTACCGGGCGTTTCCAAAACCATCTACCAGGGTTACCAGGAGTTCAAACAATCGCTGAACAAATTTATGACCGAAGATATCAACCCGGAAATCGTTCGTTTTGTCAAAGCGCAGGAAAATGAAATCGGCACGTATTTTGAGACGATCCTGCAGCCCTATCATGGAGCGCTTGCTGATGCATACGATGAATATATGCGCATGATGAACAAACTCGGTGTGAGCATGAACAACGAGACACAGTTAAAGATGGAGTTGCCGAATCTAAAGGCCCAACTGGAACAGTCCGGACCAAAACCGCCCAAACTGGTGACAACGACGCAATACTCAGCTAAAATAAAAACCGCGGCATTGCTGCGTCTGGGCGTTTACAGCCTCCAGCAAAATATAAAAAAGCTGCTCAAGCAACCCACCCACAAGCAAAGCGATGTCGTTCAAAAGGCCTTGAGCGGCGGCACCCTGCAGATGAAGCGAGATACGATGCGGTCAATTGTCGAGCAGCTCAAAGATTACCGTGAAAATCTCAAGTTTGCCTTTTTGTTCAAACTCATCGAAAATTTCGCTGAAAATTTGGTCGACCTCATGCAGGATCGCTTTCAATTATTTGTGACGGATTTATCCGCCATTGCCGATCGGTTAGACAGCACCAAGGACGACAAGCAACGCACATTGGACATATTAAAGGAAATGGATCAGTGGTCTAGCGGCGTGAATCAGAGCATCAGCCATCTGCGGCGGCGCATTGAACAGATCAACTGAAATGTCAAAAAACCCTCTGATACGATGTAGAAAGCCGAGGACAAGCACGGCGACGACAAATCAAAATGTGCTTCAGCTATCCGGCGATTTAAGTCTGGCCAGATTTTCTCTGGCAAATTCAATGGATGCATCCAGTGTCAATGCCATTTCATAATAGCGAATCGCCTTGGCGGTTTGCCCCATATCGCGGTAGTTTGAAGCGATATTGGCATAATCAATGGCCGAGGATGGATCCAGCTGAATGATTTTTTTGAAGTTTTCAATGGCGGCCTCATGCTCTTTTAACTTGAAATGGCAAAATCCCATCAAATTGTATATGTCGGTTCTTTCCGGATCCAGATCAATGCCTTTTTTGAGCACGTTGAGGGCCTTGCGGTATTCACCCATATCTTTTAAGGCCACGCCTAAATACGAGTAGATACTGGAGACATCCTGCCGATTGGGTTCGAGGTTCAGGGCCTGCTCGAAACATGTCAAAGCTGTCTTGGGATCGTTTAGCGCCAGGTGGCAGGATCCGAGATAAAATTTGACATAATATTTGCCGGGCAGGTCCCGGTCAATTTGACTGAGTTCACCAATGGCCGCGTGCGGACTCTGGTTGTCAGCGATGTGTTTGGCGGCAAACATACCGACACTGGTGGCCAGGGCCCGCTCTCGGAAATGCGCACCGGGTATAAGGGTGTAAAAGGCAGGGATCTGCAGATCGGCATGCATGGTATCAATCAAAAAGATTTCCATTCCGATTTGCTTTAGCGCCCCCAGGCAGTTTTGCACTTCGACCTTTATGTTCTCATGAGATAAATCCGGCAACTCCCCGATATCAATTTCCTTTCCCGGATTCATGATATACGCAGCCTCTTTCAGATCGGTAAATTTGGGCAGCCCGCTGGCCACATAATTGGCGGCTGTATCAAAATCTCCCGCCAGCTGGGCTACTTCGGTAAGCGCCCGGCTGAATGCCTTCTGGGGATCCGGCGTTGTGCCGGCGGTCCAGACGATTTCACTGAGCTCGGGGAAAGTGGCCGGGTCGTAAGCTAAAACGCCGACACTCGGGATGCCGGTATCCAGAGAAAAATCGGATACAAACAGCTTCACACCGGCTTTGCGATATTTGGCGACCATTTCAACCACCAGCGAGTCGGCGGCCGAATCGATGCGGATGGCTGGTACTTTCAGACGATTGTGACTGATGACCGAGGAGGTGTGGCGTTCGATGATTTCACAAATTCCCTGGCTAATGGCTTCCTCAACACAATTACCGGCAGAAGGACCATTAAATTCATTAATGGCAAAAAACCAGTCAAAAGGAACGAGTGTCTGTTCTTTGCGAGTTATGTTATAAGCCCAGGTCCATTTAAGGGGCAAATTTTCAAATATTTTGCGTGTGACTGGCAGATCATCCGATCGATCGTGAACCGATTTGGCGATCATTTCAAAGGGAAGAACCCGATCCTGTATGTTGCAAAATTTCTCAACGAAAAAATTTTGCGGATTTTTTACAAAACTGAAAAAACTGAATCGTTCGGCCAGTTCCATCACAGCACTGGCTTCGGATTGACTGGGCGTGCCGCCTTTGCCCATTTGTTTTCTCGTTCCGATGATCTGGCGGGCATCTTTGCCGCACAGGCTAAAATAAATCGGTATGTCCAATCGACCATTGTCAATGCGCACCGTGCGCTTGAGGATATCCAGGTTAACGGTTTTAAGTCTGGCCTTAAACCGCTGCACCGTGTCTTCAGGTGCCATTATTTTATCCTGGTCCAGGGTATATCCTTTGTACGCATCTTTTAGTTCTACGGTAAACGGAATGTTTTTCATTTTATTTACGTTCTGTAATGGTTTTAGATTGACCGCTTTAAATCATTTTGATATAAAAACAGCCCGTTGTGGGGATGTAGCTCAGATGGGAGAGCGCGGCGTTCGCAATGCCGAGGTCAGGGGTTCGATCCCCCTCATCTCCACCATTCACTTTAACTGCCACAATGTGTCAAATACAAACGCATCCTTGTAGCCGATTTTCCGGGGGGTGTCAACCGGGATGTGACATCTCTGTATGTTTAATGTAATGTTCAGCCCCGGCCGGGTGATTGTAAGGTGCAATTTGATGCGTTTCCATAATGAATCCGGATTTGCCTATATCAGTTGTAACTTTTAGCGGTCGATCGGATCTATATATCGGTGTCCGGATTTTTCCGGGTCACCTCAGAGTAAGTACGTCATAGTGCTTCATTCTGACCTCCTTTCACGGGTGGTTCATTTCGATGAGCCACCCTTTCTGTATTGAAACGCGTGCCTGAACGGCCAGCGTTTAAAGCCTGCGACGATATGGTGTGGTTGTCAAAAAAAAGTTCCGCTTGCGAAACGCCTTTTTACACCAACCCTTATGCCGCCATTTTTTTCGGAAAATTAAAATGAAAAGCGGTATAAACGATTGCATTTCTTCAAAAAATTGATTATGATCCCTATGCCGATCAGCCACATCCCTCCGGGCCGGCAACAGGCTGCAGTTCGGCGGTTTTTAATGTAATTTTAGAAGGATGCAGCCATTGACGCTCACAATTCAACGACAAAGGGTGCTAAAATGATGGAAACGAAGACCGAGGTTGAACGTAAAACCAAAGAAACCGCCATTCGAGTCGGTCTCAAATTAGACGGCAGCGGCCAGTCGGAAATATCAACCGGTATCCCTTTTTTTGATCATATGCTGGTTTTATTCACCGTCCACGGCTTTTTTGATCTGGCCGTGAAGGCCAAGGGGGATATCGAGGTTGATTTTCATCATACGGTCGAGGATGTTGGACTCGTCATGGGGGATGCCTTCGATCAGGCACTCGGCAGTCGCAAGGGTATCAAACGGTTCGGCCATGCCGTTACGCCAATGGATGATGCCCTGGCTGCTGTGACCGTTGATTTGTCCAAACGTCCGTTCTTGGTTTACCATATCCCATCATTTCAACCCTCCGGATCTGCTTTTAACGTCACGCTGGCAAAGGAATTTTTTAGAGCCTTTGCCACCCGGGGTGGATTCAACCTCCACATTAATGTTTCCTATGGGGAAAATGAGCATCACATTATCGAATCCACATTCAAGGCGCTGGGAAGGGCTCTGGATCAGGCCACTTCTATGGATCAGCGCCTCTCTGATGTCCGGTCTTCTAAAGGTACGCTTTAGGGTTAAGAATGTTATCGAGTGTTTAGTATTTGGTGTTTGCTTACGCGGTATCGGATATTAAGCCCCAAACACTAAACACAAAACACCAAATACTAAACACCAAACACCAAACTACAATGATTATTATTCCGGCTGTTGATATAAAAAATGGTAAATGCGTCCGGTTGCTTCAGGGTCGCATCAATGACGATACCGTGTATTCGGATGATCCGGCAGCCATGGCAGTTAAGTGGGAGCGGCTCGGTGCTCAAATTATTCATGTCATCGACCTGGACGGCGCTTTTTCCAAGCGTCCTCAAAATATGGCTGTTATCAGCGAAATTGCAAAATCGGTGCAGGTTCCCCTTCAACTGGGGGGTGGAATCCGCAATGAAAAAACAGTTGCTAAGTACCTGGAAATGGGGATCAGACGGGTCATTATTGGAACCGAAGCCATTAAAAGCCCCGGGTTTGTGAAACGGATTTGCAAAACCTACCCGGATCAGATCATTGTGGGAATCGATGCGCGCAACGGAAAAGTCGCCATAGATGGATGGACGCAAACAACACATGTTGAAGCTGTTGATCTGGCCAGGACGTTTGAAGACTGCGGTGTTGCGGCCATTAATTTTACCGACATCCAGCGGGATGGGATGCAGACAGGCCCGAATCTGGAAGCGACAAGGCAACTGGCAGAAGCCATATCGATTCCTGTTGTGGCTTCAGGAGGCGTCTCATCCATTCAGGATATCAAGGAATTGTTAGCCCTTGAAAATTTCGGTGTTACGGGTGTGATCGTAGGCAAGGCGCTATATAGCGGTGAATTGGATTTGAAGACCGCCCTGAAATTGGCGCAGCAGCCGTTTGTTGCTGATGATTGATGCGCATTTGGATGTAAATATTCCTTGACAAATTAACATTATCTTATTATTCTTTGCGTTTAACAATTTCTTATGCAGGGGGGGCCATAAGTATATAAACTTATGGCAAAATCTTAGGGCAATTCAAATTAGCAAACCGGTTAAAATGCGACATTTGAAACGCTTCATTCCATCTATGATCCTTCCGTGTATTTGCTCCCTGTTCCATAAATATGGAGGCTGCAATTATTGGCAATATTT
>JASFIG010000111.1:0-11964 GCA_050122795.1 Desulfobacterales bacterium | reverse complement strand
AAAAACCATGGGCATGGGAGTTGGGCTGTCGATTTGCCATGGCATCATCGAAGATCATAAAGGCTACATCGTTGCCGGCAATGACAAAGACGGGGGCGCCGTTTTTACCATCACGCTGCCGCTCAAGTAGATAGACGACAGAGGTCAGACAACAGAGGACCGATCAGATAACAGAAGGCAGAGGGCATAAATCAGATGTGAACATATTGTAGGTTTTAGAACTGTTAAGAAACCTGTGCCATGGAGTAGATTAAAACCGGAGACTCTATGTCAATTATTCGTTTCAGACGACCAATCCTCAAGGAAGGATTCAGATTCTTTAAGCTCAAAGATGATTTGCCGAGCGAATAGACGGCCGAAGGCTACTGAACCGAGCCATCCAACATTGAATTTTATTGACGTCATGGTATCTGTACGACGCTCAACAAAAAGGTCGATTCTTTCTCTTTTATCATCATAATAACGAAAAAATGTTTGATCATCCTCTGCTCTCTTCTCTTCTAGATTAAGAGAGAGCGCTTCGCCGGCATGCAAAATTGCTGCGATAACATCTTCATATTTAGCTATCCAAAAACTTTCACCCTGTCCTCCGCCTTCATTATTAAAAGAAACAGCAGCATTGCCCCCTGTTGTCCCCATTGTGGTTAGGGGAATAGGAGCGATGCAACCAGCATTACACATTAGGACAATAAACAATATAATGATCGTACCTGTTCTCATTCTGAATTTTTCATTTCTATTGTAGTATGACCATATTTTCATCATCTTTTAGGTTGTAGGACATTGATCCCAACTTTGCTCAAAGTGCAGATATCATAGTTGGGGGTTGGCAAGTCAATAAAATCTTGTTTTTAATTCCTGTAATATCATCTCCGTCCAGCGACAATTTTAATCTATCTGTCCTCTGACTTCTGGCTTCTGTCTTCTGGCTTCTGTCTTCTGGACCCACTAGAAGGCGTGCTTTTCGGTGGGGGGAGCTGCGGTCGGATTTTGACTTTCAGATGGAACTTGCAAATTGACCAGTATTTTCTGAGGGGCGACCTGATCAATTTTTACCCCGAATGGCAGAAAAATATTTTTGGCAGAAAGTCGAATGAAGTGCTTGCCGGCCACGATATTGCTCAGGTCAACACTCACCTGCACATCTTTATCTCTAAGGGTGCGAATTTTATTCCGCCGCCCCGACAGGGTTAGATCCACTGTGGTCGTAGACCCTTGCCCAACTATCAGTTGATCGGCAACACCGGTATGCTGGACAGGTACCGCGATGGTCAGCTCTGATTCCTGCTGGCTTGCCAATGCAAACCAAGCAATTGAAACGAGGGCCAGCGCACCTAATTTGGTGCGCCAGTTTTCGATAAATAGCCCTTTAAAAAAATCCTTTGCGGCGGGCACATTAATTTGCGGGCCGCCAATCACTTCATTAAGATGGGCGGTTAATGCGTCCGGATCCTGCCAGGTAACTATTTTGCCGCCCATTACCGTGGCAACCTCCGAACGTTCTTCGGAAACCACCACACATACGGCATCCGTGACTTCAGACAGCCCCAGTGCGGCCCGATGACGGGTGCCATACTGGGCCGGCAAATTTTCATTTTCTGAGAGGGGCAAAATGCAGCCCATTTTTGTAATACGGTCCTGGTTAATGATAATGGCGCCATCGTGTGCCGGCGCGTGGCGGTTAAAAATGCTTTTGATCAGAGCCGGATCGGGCACGGCCATAATGGTCTGGCCCGCGTGAATAAATTCGGAGGGGTTGTCGTTTCTGACCAGCACCATTATAGCGCCGGTTCGATCAGACGCCATTTCAAAAAGCATCTGACACAGTTCTTTGCCGAAAGTCTTCTTGAAAGCGCGCCGGCGGGAGCGCAGATATCGCATGGGACTGACTCTTTCAAGCACCTGACGAATTTCAGTCTGAAACAAAATCAGCAACAGGATAAGAAGGACTTGCCATAGAATCTGAAAAACCCAGGTCGTCAGATATAGATCCCATAATTTGGCAACCGAATAAACGCCGCCCAACGCCACCAGGCCGATAATAACCCGCAGCGCACGGCTTTCACGAAACCACACATATAAGTGGTAAACAACGACCGTCAGAAATAGGATATCGACGATATCGCGCCACATGGGCGTCGGAATGAGATCAATCAGATACACAGATGACTCCGTAATCGATTCGCATCAGTACCTGCAAGGGTAACAGCATAATCCTGTAATCACCAAATTTTACGAAGGATATAAAAGAATTTTAGCAGGATAACCGGCATTCGTCAATTTTGCCGCCGCAGCCGGAGTGACGATCGCCAGGGTGAAATGCCGTAAAAGCAGATATGACTGCAATGACAGGAAGCGCTTCAACTGCAGGTTCAAGCCCCACATCAGCCTTCATACGGCTTGCCACATTCCTTACAGCGCCCATCGGCGCCGATGACACCGATACAGCTTTCATCTCTGCACAGCGTGCGATCTTCCCAATCATCATCGCTGTCGGATGCCGGCGGCACATCAACACCTGCCGCATCGGCGTCCTGGTTTTCGTCCGGTTCGACAGTGTGCGCATCATTTACGGATTGCCCTTTTTCGTATGGCAGGCCACATTCCTTACAGCGCCCATCGGCGCCGATGACGCCAATGCAACTTTCATCTCTGCACAGGATCCGGTTTTCCCAGTCGTTATCATGTGATTCATTTTCCGCTTCGCCGTTAAATTCGACAGGCTCCTCCGACATATCTACACCTCCAGTATACTTTCTAGTTCTTTTAAACTTCCGATATGATAAGGTCCCGGCAAGTCTGCATTTCGATAAGCAACGAAAGGCACCTTGGCGGCAAGCGCTGCCTCTGCATCCACCTGTGAATCACCCACATATAAGGCCTGATCGGATGCAACACCAAAATGGGATAATACTTTCAGCAGCATGTCCGGATGTGGCTTTGGATGCGGGATATCAACAGAAGTGACCACCAGATCAAAATATTCGCTTAATTTGAATTCAGCCAACAACCGGTCCACCGTATCGGTACGGTTGGTTGCAATCGCGGTGTTTATAGGGGGCCTTATTTTTCTGAGCAGCGGGGTCAAATGCGGTTCTACTTTCAAGTATTTGATGAATTCACCGTAATCCATCTGCTGCCGGTAGGCATGCACCGCGGCGACACTCTCCGCGTCGCCGAATAAGTGCACAATGGATTCATTTAATGTATGTTGATGCGCATAGGCAAACTGTTCGGCGGTCATCGCCGGCCGGCCGAAATGCGCCAAAATATGATTGTAATACGCCCAGTTGGCCGCTTCGGTATCAAAGAGAACACCATCACAGTCAAATGCAACAACACGAATATTTTTCATATGGATTTACTGGGTTTGCTCTTTTTTTTCTTCAGCCCGTTGCCGGAGGTCACCATAAACCCTGATGCTCAGTCTGGGTTGAATCTCGCTGTCGGTTTCCAGAGTGATCATATCAAAATAGCGCCCCTGCTCTAATCGCTTGTTTTCAATTAAGAGGGCATAAACCGGTCCCTGCTCGCCTTTTTCTTCCGACAGTTCAAAGTGAATGTCTTTTCCGTTTTTGGCGCTGACCTTGACGATCTTGAACGGATATTTTTTTTCAGGAGTGATGGTCACCTTTCTTTTGATCTCGTCTCCGGCAACCCCCCGCAATTTGACCCGATTGGGTTTTATCGTCACAAATCTATCAACGCTTCCGCTAATGGTCAGTTGCAAGCGCGGATTTTTTTCATCATTGGTAAACAGGGTGGCATGTTTGCGGATGGTATGGCCGCCCTTGTTGCGGGTGTTCACTTTTAAAGTAACCTTGCCCTCACCGCCGGGAGGGATCTGCCTTGGGTAAGAGGCAGCCGTGCACCCTCAGTCGGTCTTGACGCGGTGAATTTCGAGCGGAGCTGAGCCCTTGTTCTGAACGGTAAACGCATGGGCCACCTCCCGGCCTTCCACCACCGGATCGAATTTGTGCACAGCGGCCGGAAGAACCGCCAGCGGCTGCTTTAACGAAATCTGCACAATCTCGACGCGTTCATCATGCACCACATCCCCGGAATTGCTTTTTTGCGCCAGCGGTCTGCTATCAGCGAAACTTTTTACTTTCAGGCGGCTTTTGGCAATACCCTGTTTTGAAAACCACTGTTGCACCGCCTGGACCCGTTTTTGTGAAACCACATGATTCTGGTGGGGGGTGCCTTGCTGGCGGGCGTACCCTTCAATGCGCAGCCCCATATCTGGATCGGCCTTTAAAGCTGCGTGAATTTTCTTTAAGTCATTTTCAAACTGTGGATTGATCTCGGCTGACTCAACATTAAAATAGAGAGTCGCCAGAACGACCGGTTTACTGTCTGCCATGGCGCCGTATGCAAGCGTTACGAAGCAAACGAACCCTGCAGCGAACACAAAGATTTGACCTGCCTTTTTAAGCATTCGGCCTACTCCTTCCATGATCCCAAAATTGACTGACTATAGAAATTTTATGTTGCCTGTTCATAGATGTCAAGCAGCTGGCGATCCAGCAGCTGAAGTTCTTTGTTTTTCTGGTCTTATAAGATTCGATGGCCTTCTAAAAAGTCGACACGCAATTTGGCAAGCGCCTTGATCCGCTTTAGGCTATTTTGGCATTGTTGCAAAATGCGCATCCGCCTCCAGCGGACCTGGCTTTTATTACAATTTGCACCTTTTGATCTTGTCCAGAACTCAGTCTGTGGAGTGATACATTATCTATATCTAAAATGAACTATGAGCAACAAAGCTCGATTAAATTTGATATATTTGTAACGGTAAAACCGTTTTATAAGTGATTAGATTTTGCCCGAGAGCAAGGCGCGAAACGTCGAAATGACGGAGCGTACATTATAGTACGCGAGTAAATTTCGATGTTGAGTAACACCGCTATCGGGTAAAATATGATTGCTTATAAAACGGTTTTAGAGGAGGGAGACCGGGTCAACGTCCACGACCACCCTAACCCTGCGGCTATTTAACACCCTCGGATGGTCCGTCATCAGCCGGCCGGCAAATTGATGCAAGTCTTTTAAGCGGGTGCCCTTCAAAAGAATTTGCCAGCGATACCGGCGGGCGATTCTGGCCAGTGAGGACTCTATTGGCCCTAAAACGTCAACAGAATCATAAACAGACGCATTTGACGTTTTCAACGCCCGGCAACAATTTCCAAGGCGCTCGGCGTGATCCCGTGTCAGCTGGGGGTCCATGCCGGATATCTTCAGCTGGATCATTCTTGAAAACGGTGGATATTTCAGGGTTCGGCGAAAATCTATTTCCTGTTCGTAAAAGGCCGTATAATTTTGATCTTTGGCCGTGGAAATGCTGAAATGGTCCGGATTATACGTTTGTAAAATGACCCGTCCGGGAGAGACACCTCTGCCGGCACGGCCGGCTACCTGTGCAATCAGCTGAAAGGTGCGTTCACCCGCTCTAAAATCGGGAAAGCTGAGTGATAAATCAGCACAGATGATTCCCACCAGGGTGATGTTTGGAAAATCGTGACCTTTGGCCACCATCTGGGTGCCCACCAGGATATCGATCGACTGATCCTTAAGGCCTTTGAGTAATCTAAAAATACTTCCCTTGCGGGTGGTGGTATCCCGATCCATGCGCGCAACGCGGGCCGTGGGAAAGATTTCTTGCACCGTGGCTTCAATCTTTTCAGTGCCCAATCCTATTTTTTTTATTTCCGAAGATCCGCAGCTGTCACAATTGCGGGTCGCCGCTCGGGAAAATCCACAATAATGGCAACGAAGCGCATTGGCCTTCTGATGGTAGGTCAGGGAAATATCGCAATGTTTGCATCGCAGGGCCTGACCGCATGATTGACACAGTGCGAAATTGGCAAAACCGCGACGATTGATAAACAGCAGTATCTGCTCCCTGCGATCCAGAGTCTGCTTCATCGACCGTTGTAATTCAGATGACATAAAGCGCCGCACTCCCCTGTATCCCATGCTTTGACGAAGATCCACAATTTTTATGTCGGGCAACGAACGACGCTCAATACGCTGTTTCAGATTGACTTCGATAAATTTTCCGATCCGGGCATTATAATAGGACTGAATGGAGGGGGTCGCAGATCCCAGCAGCGCCAGGCAATCATTTTGTTTCGCCCTGACCACAGCCAGGTCCCGGGCATTATAGCGCAGATTGTTTTCCTGCTTATAGGAGGCGTCGTGCTCTTCATCCACGATCACGAGACCGACCGCAGTGAAGGGGGCAAAAATAGCCGACCGCGCACCGATGGCAATCTGCGCTTTACCCTGCAGAATAAGACTCCACTGATCAAAACGCTCGCCGGCCGAAAGGCCGCTGTGCAGCACGGCGATTCGTTCTCCGAATCGGGCACGAAAGCGCCGCTCCATCTGTGTAATCAGGGCAATCTCGGGCACCAGCACCAAAACGGATTGCTGCCGCTTGAGGACCTCGGCTGCAATTTGCATATAAACCTCGGTTTTGCCGCTGCCGGTGACGCCTTGCAAAAGAAAGGTTGCAAAGCCCTCTCCCAATCTGTCGTTGACCTGTGCAACCACGCTTTGCTGTTCGTTATTTAAATCGTGGGCCGTATCCGCACGAATGGTCTCTCCAAATGGATCGCGGTAGACACGCTTTTGTCGAATCGTCAGGTGGCCGTCTTTTTCAAGGGCCCGAACCAGGCGGGCTGCATTGGAGACCTGCTTTGTTAAATCAGACATGGACATTTCACCCTGCTGACCGACGATTTCAATGATCTTCTTGCGGGCTTTTGAAAGTCCTTCCATCGGTGCATCGGGCCTGCCAAGCGCGATATGGCGTTCGGTTCGTGTCCGGGTCGAAGCGCGTCTCAGTTCTCGCGTCTTGGTAACCCATCCGCTGCGCTGAAGTGACTGCAGGAGGGCGCCGGGTACGTCCTGTTTCAGCCTGTCGTTAAGGTGTTTGAGGCGACAGGGCCCGGATGCGAGCAACTGCAACACCGCTCGTTGAAGGGAACTGACGGCCTTGTTCTCCAGGGCTGTCTTGCCTTCGGCTGTAATCGAGAGGGCTGCATAATCATAAAGCGTAAGACCACCGGGAAGCGCGTTTTTAATGACATCACCGATGGGATGTTTATAGTAGTCGGCAATCCATTGATAAAAAGAAATCATGGGCGCTGGAAAAAGGGATTCTTGATCGAGCACGTCTAAAATGTGTTTGATTTCAGCCGGCTCGGTTTCTGTGGCAGGGCCCATAATGTAGCCGGTTACCCGTCGCTGCCCGAATGGCACCAGAACGCGTTTGCCCGCGGCAATATAGGAGCTCAGGAAAGGCGGTACGCTGTAAGTAAAGGTATGATGAACCGGTAACGCGACCGCCACTTCGAGATGTGAATTTTCCACAGTCATAGGTCAACAGTCAAGCTTTAAACGAACATCATTTGCGCCGATACCGTTTTAGCCTCGGCAAATCGTAAATATTTCTAATCTTTTAAATTTTTTATAATTTTATAAAATGGATATACATATTTTCAAAATAATGCTAATATAACCTTAAGTAAAATTGGATTCAACCAAAAGCGGTTCCGAGAGCCGACGGGTCGGTGAATATCTTTTGATTCGGCCGGCCGCATTGTGTACATTTCCGTTTCGCAATCCCATTGCTCGGAAAAACTAATGAAATTTCATATCCGGACGATATATAGGTTAAGGAGGCAGCTATGCGAAAATTAACAAAATCATGGGCAGTTATTGGTGTGATCGCGGCTCTGATCATTATGCCCTTTGCAACGACAGTCCAGGCCCAGGATTATTTTGAAGCCAGAGAGCCCGGCGGCGGCGCCATGATGTATGATACGATTGTGGTCCGGCCTATTGGTATCGTCGCTACAGCCGTCGGATCGGTTTTTTGGCTGATTTCGTTGCCGTTTTCGGCTTTGAGCGACAGCACCGATATGGCGACTGAAAAACTGGTGAAAGAGCCCGCCGCGTACACCTTTAGACGACCTATAGGCGAATTTTAGACCCCATTTAACTCTTCTTCTGTCTTGACACAGGGGTATTAATTGCATATACGAGGCTGCAATTAATGACTCACGATATACCTGTACCTGTTTTTGCTCCTACCTGCCACACCATAACGTCAACCTATCACAAAAGGAGGCCGCCGTGCCGGTACATGTCGTAGATCACCCCCTGGTCAAGCACAAATTAGCGTTTATGCGGGAACATAATATTACAACCAAAGATTTCCGCGATCTTGCATCCGAACTGGCCAATCTTCTGACCTATGAAGCCACCAAGCATCTGGAGACCGAACCGGTTACCATTCAGGGCTGGGCCGGCGAGGTCGAAGTTGAAAAAATTAAGGGAAAAAAGATCACCGTCGTACCGATTCTGCGAGCCGGGCTTGGTATGATGGACGGTGTCCTCAATCTTATACCAACCGCCAAGGTGAGTGTTGTCGGCTTATACCGCAACGAAGAAACACTGGAACCCATTCGATATTATGTCAAAATGACCAATCAGATGGAAGAGCGCATTGCGCTGATTCTGGACCCCATGCTGGCGACCGGCGGAACGGTCATCGCTACAATTGATCTGATAAAAGAATCCGGCTGCAAAGATATCAAAGGCATATTTATGGTTGCCGCGCCGGAAGGGATCGAACGGTTGCAAACGGCTCATCCCGATGTCGAAATATGGGTTGCTGCCATAGATGAAAAACTAAACGAGGTCGGATATATCCTACCCGGCTTGGGTGATGCGGGCGATAAAATTTTTGGTACCAAGTAAAACCGGCGCAACGTATTGATCGGGTTTTTCAAACCGGGTACTTCCCAACCGTTTTGACCGCGTTGTTTTCGACGATCGGGGCCCATCACGTCCCTGGCTTTTATCGCCTTTGGCGGTAATGTCCAAGCCACCCGCCGGGCGGATTGTCGTTGACGCTGTCACTTCGTTATCAGCCATCAGAGGACCGGGGCAAGTATGGCCGTCAAGGATTGGATCACAGACTACAAACTGAATTATCCAGACAGTCTATTGAGCGTCCAAATTCTTGTGGTCGCATTCGGTACGCTGATCACGGTGCCCATCCTCACCGGTTTGGACCCCGCTGTGGCTTTGTTTACCGCCGGCGCTGCAACCCTTATCTTCCATGGTTTCACCAAGAGGTGCATCCCGGTCTTTCTGGCATCATCTTTTGCTTACACGGCCCCGATATTGATCGCCACAGAAACATGGGGTCTTGCGGCCACCCTCGGCGGGCTTGTGGCCGCCGGCCTTGTCTATACGGGTATTGGCGGCATCATTTACTGGAAAGGCCGCAATTTCATTCCGTCATTATTTCCCCCCATTGTGATCGGACCGGTTGTCATGGTCATCGGTCTGATGCTGGTGCCGGTGGCCGTGTCAATGGCTCTGGGCAAATCAAACCCTGCTCATCTGATACCCGATAAAATCGGTCTGCTGATTGCTGCCATCACGCTGGTGGTGACCATTGTCATGTTTATGCTGGCGCGGGGGGTTTTGAAACTGACACCCATTATCGGCGGTCTCACAGCGGGATATCTGGTTTCGATCCCTTTTGGAATCGTTGATTTTTCAATCGTTGCCAATGCCCCGTTGTTTGCCGTTCCAGACTTTGTATTTCCGCAATTTAACATTCATGCTATTGTTTTTCTGGTTCCGGCAGTGGTGGCTCCGGCAATTGCACATTTCGGCGACATCCTCGCCATCGGTGAAATCACAGAAAAGGATTACCTGAGGGAACCCGGTATCCATCGAACGTTGCTGGGTAACGGTGCGGCAAACACGGTCGCCGCTTTTATCGGCGGTCCGCCGGTTCGTATTTACGCCGAGATTACCGGAGCGCTGGCGGTTTTCAGGAAATGGGATCCGGCCATAATGGTGTGGGCCGCTATTCTGGCGATGGCACTGGCCTTTGTGGGCAAGTTGAGCGCCATATTACAGTCCATCCCCGATCCGGCTATCGGCGGCATTCTGATTTTATTTTTCGGTGCCCTGGTGGTGGTGGGCATCAATTGCCTGCTGCAACTACAGTCCACCTTAATGCAATTCAGAAACCTGCTGATTGTGGTGACCATTATAGTGACCGGAATCGGCGGAATCACCTTTTCAGCCGGCGCGTTCACGCTCAAAGGTGTGGCGCTGGCATCGCTGACGGGCGTTATTTTAAACCGGATTCTGCCGGACAAAACGCAGGATGAAGGCTGATACAGCTGAATTTTGGCGCCAACCATCTCCAGTTCGACCCGTGATACTGTTGCAGCCTTTCTCCCCTCTATGCGACGACAGCCGCCAATCATCTGTTTTTCCATCTAATTTCCGTTACTACCATCCCTGAGCCCGATCGCCAGACAGGGTCGCCGAATCTGTTGATATATAGTTATATTGACATTATGAGATTTTAGTCTATAGTTCCTAACGTGATCGATATTGAAGTGCTCAAACACGCGTTCGGCCCATCCGTCATATGCATTTAGAAGCATCAATTGCTGAAAGGAGGACATTATGACAGATGAGATAAATCGAATCCGGAGCATTTTAAGCGTCCATCGCCGCCAGCTTCTGCAACGCGCCAACGTGGTGGCCACCGGAATCGGGTATAAAGAATCCGACGGCACAAAAACAGACCGACTCTGTATTGTTTGCTCGGTTAGCGAAAAGGTTGCGCCTGAACGGCTATCTGCACAGGAAATGATACCGTCGGCGGTTGATGGCACCCCCACCGACGTCATGCAAACCGGCATTATCCGAGCGCTGCAGGTGCCGACGGATCGATTCCGTCCGGCTCCCGGTGGCGTCAGCGTCGGCCACGTGGGGATCACCGCCGGAACGCTGGGATGCTGGGTGACAAAAAACGGACAGAAAGTCATCTTATCCAACAACCATGTGCTGGCCGACAGCAACGCTGCCGAAATCGGAGACGCCATCCTGCAGCCCGGTCCCTTTGATGGCGGACGTTTCCCCCAGGACCATATTGCCGATCTAACCCAGTTTGTGCCCATATCTTTTCAAGGTGAACCCAGTGAATGCCAATTTGCCAATGCGGTCATTTCCGTATTTAATACGGGGTGCCGACTGATCAGCAGCAACACGCGCTATCAAGTGACTAAAGTACAGGCTGAAGACAACCTGGTGGATGCCGCTATCGCCGCACCGCTAAATTCAGCCGATATCAAAGATGACATATTCAATATCGGGCCGATCCAGGGGACTGTTTCGGGTGAGCTGGGTATGGCCATTAAAAAAAGCGGTCGCACCACCGGCTTTACAACCGGCGAAATTCAGCAAGTTGACGTTAGCGCCAATGTCCAGTACGGTGCCGGACAGGTGGCCGTCTTCACCGACCAGTTGCTGGCCGGCGCCATGAGCCAGGGCGGAGACAGCGGCTCGGCGGTTCTGGACGACGGCAACCGCCTGACCGGACTCTTATTTGCCGGCAGTGAAACGACCACCATCATCAATCGAATCGAAAATGTATTCAGCGCGTTGGGGATTTCTTTATGAGAATAGTCGCTGTATGGTCCGTGCTGCTTATTCCTCTGCTGGCGCTGGGAGATGATCTGAGCATGTCACCATCCATTCAGGACGTTAAAAAACAACACGAGGCACAGCTTTTAAACATGGCCGGCGTGGTTTCAGTCGGAATCGGGCTGGATTCAGAAGGCAATCAAGCGATTATTGTGGGGTTGGACGGATCACACCCGGATACTGAATCCAGCATACCGGCCACACTCGAGGGCTTTCCCGTGGTCGTCCAAACCATTGGATCGATCCGGGCCCAGTGAACCCAATTCGCTGGATTTACTCAAGACCTGTATTTTGCACGCGCCTGATAAGATGAAAGGCCATCATCCGATGGTCTTTTTTTGTAACTGGATAGGTGCCCATTTGGGTGCTAATCTGCTATAATGAAACAGCGCCCCAATTTTCATCCGTATCACCCAAAATTGAAAAATTTGACAA
>JASFIG010000110.1:0-11981 GCA_050122795.1 Desulfobacterales bacterium | reverse complement strand
GGCAGCAACGTGGTCAGCAAAGCTGCAATCACAGTTGGATCGTTAATCCCTGGCGTGGTCATCTGGTCCTTTCGATTTGCTATTCATATAAAAGTTTCAGGTGCAAGTATTCAATAGGTTTCAGGTGTCGGCTGTCAGGTGTCAGGGTCGATTAGACGGGCTGACACCTGAACACTGACACCTGACACCTTGGCTTTTGTAATTTAAAATTTCACAATTTCGGGTTTGCCGTTAATGTCCTTTACTTGAGCAGATTGTACCGAGCCGGATCAAATGACCCGGTTCGCCGATAGGCATATATAATCAACGCCAGTCCAACGGACACCTCGGCGGCAGCCACCGCTACAATGAAAAGCACAAACACTTGGCCTTCCAGGTGTTGCCAGCGCAAAGCCGCGGCAACAAATGCGATCGAGGCGCCATTTAACATAATTTCAACCCCCAGCACCATCATGATCAGGTTGCGCCGCACCACGACACAAAAAATTCCCATCAGAAACAGGATTCCAGCTAAAATGAGTGCATGGCTGAAGGGAACGATCATGAAATATCCTCAACTTTCGGTTCTTTGTGATCTGGGTGGTTTAATTGGGTCTCAAGTTGAACGAAATATGCCACTTTTCAAACATCTTCTTCCGGCTTCTTGCGCCCCAGATAAAGGGCACCTATTAAAGCCACTAACAGCAAGAGTGAGATCATCTCGATCGCCAGCCAGTGCCGTTGAAATAGATATTCACTGAACACCTCAGGCCTGGCCAGCGCTATTTTCAGGGTCACCTGGCTGCCGGGATCTGCGGAGATTATCACCGCACCGATAACCAGATAGACCACGCCCATCAGCGCAACGGGCAACCATTGTCGCATTGGGAACAATTTTTCTTCGTCCGGAACCGCTCTGACCATCATAATGATAAATAAAAATAAGATCATGATGGCACCGGCATAAATGATCACTTCCAGCACAGCCAGAAGGGGGGCGCCGAAAAGGTAAAACATCATGGCGCTGCCAAAAAACGAAAAAACCAGATACACCACGGCATGCACCAGGTTGCGACGGGTAATCGCCAAACCGGTGGTTACGACGATAACGGCTGCTAAAGCGTAGAATATGAGAGCGTATAGGGTCATAATTTTAAAACCAGAGAACAAAGGTCAGACGACAGAGGTCGGATGCATATCGTAATTGTCATTTTTTCTGTCTTCTGACTTCTGTCATCTGTATCAGGGTAGATTAGACTTAATATTCACCGGCTGTTCCTCCTTGACATGTTGCCCTTTTTTGCCAGCGTCGGTGGCCACACCTGCATATTTGTAGAAATTGTATTCTTTATCTTTACCCGGGTGGTCGACCAGCAGATCCCTTTTTTCATATACGAATGCCAGGATGTCATTTTTGCAGTTTTCAAACTGCGGGGTCAGCTGAATGGCCGAAGTCGGGCAGGCCTCTTCGCACAGGCCGCAATAAATGCAGCGCGCAAAGTTGATGCGAAACCATTCCGCATAGCGGCGACCGCCTTCACCTTCGGCAGATTGCATGGAGATGCAACTGACCGGGCAAACCGCCGAACACAGATAACAGGCCACGCAGCGTTCGGCACCGTCCGGATCCCGTGTCAAAATGATACGGGCCCGGCTGCGTGCCGGCAGCGGACGTTTGTATTCAGGATATTCTTCCGTTATGGGCTTGCGAAAAAGATGCTTAAATGTTGTGGCAAAACCAATCGCAAGCGCCTTAACGGACTCAACCGCTGAAGTCGTCTGTTCTTCTTGTATTTTCATGATTCACACTTTTTAAAGGATATAGAAATTCGAATATCGAAATCCGAAATCAGAAACAAAACTAAAATACGAATGTCAAAATTTTCAAAACATGAAAGGCACTCCTTTCGACAGGCGCCATCAAGTGATCCCTTAAGCCATCGTGTTTTGGATTTCACTTTTTTGTCATTTGAATTTGTTTCGAATTTCGAGTTTCGGATTTCGGATTTTTAAAGCAACAATATCGCTCCTGTTACCATAATGTTAACGAACGCCAGCGGAATGAGCACTTTCCAGCCCAGTGCCATAAGTTGATCATAGCGCAGCCGCGGCAGGGTTCCGCGAACCCAGATCATCATCAGCGCCACCAGTATTATTTTGACAAAAAGCCACACCGGTGGCGGCAATATCGGGCCCCGCCATCCCCCCAAAAACAGGACCGCCACCAGGGCACCCAGAACCTGCAAATGAACATATTCGCCCAGAAAAAACAGGCCAAAGCGGATACCGCTGTATTCCGTGTGATAGCCGGCACCGAGCTCATTTTCGGCTTCGGGCATGTCAAAGGGAATTCGTTTACTTTCCGCCATGGCACTGATCATAAAAATGACAAACGCAAAGGGCTGGACGATGATGAACGGGTAGTTTGCCTGGGCATTGACGATATCCACAATGCTGAAGGAATCCGCCAGCATGATGACCGGCACCAGCGAAAGGCCCAGGGCAAGTTCGTAGCTGATCATTTGAGCTGCACCCCGAATACCGCCCAAAAGACTGTATTTCGAGTTGGAAGCCCAGCCCCCCATGGCAACGCCGTAAACCCCCAAGGATGCGAGCGCAAAAATGTACAGTAGCCCCACATTGAGATCGGTAATCACGAGCGGGATTTGCCGGCCCCAGAGGGTCAAATGACTGCCAAACGGCACAACAGCAAACATCATCAAGGCTGTCGTGGCAACCACGGCCGGGGCCAACAGAAAAATGAAACGGTCGGCAGCCGCCGGTACGATATCCTCCTTGATGAGCATCTTTATGCTATCCGCTATCGGCTGCAACAGACCGAACTTTCCGGCCCGGTTCGGGCCGTAGCGGATCTGCAGGCGCGCCAGAAACTTGCGCTCCACCCACACAAGGTAGGCAGCCAGCAACAGCAGCACCAGAAGCACGATGCCCGATTTTACGATCAGGATAATAAATCCAATCATCCAGTCTAACATGATTCGAACCGTTCGTATTGTTCACTTCTGGAATACTGGAAAATTGGAATGCTGGAATAATGGGTTTGATTCATAGCATCGCTTTTACCCAACATTTTATTGTTCCAATATTCCATCATTCCGGACTCGATTATTAGGTAATCTTTCGTATCTGGTCCTGATGGACCCATGTCCGTCCAGTATTCACTTTTTGCCACCCCAGATCCGGATGCCTGGGAATGATCAGAATTCCGGATGCCATATTGTCTGCCACCTGCAATCTGGCTTCGATAGCCCCGCCGTTTAACTTGGCGGCCACCGGGTCCCCATCGTTGAGGTTCAACTGCTGGGCGTCGGTTGAATGCATGCAAATGCACGGCGTGCCGGCCAGTTGCTGCAAGCACGCCGAGTAAGCAGAAAGCTCTTCGGTGCCAAATGTGTGTTCGGCGACCAGCACCTCCAGCCGGCCGGCGTCGGTAGAACCGCCGTCTGGTTGCTGACGCTCAAAACGCTTCTGAGAATTTGACGCCCGGGAAAAGCGAAGGCCCTCCGGTGGAATTTGTGCAAGACCCGGCAGTGTTTCAAACCCGGATTCGCTTTTGACCAGCCACTGTTGGATGTTATCTCGCAAATCGTTGGCATTTAAATGCTTGCCGATGTCTATCAATTGGGCCAAGATTTGCCAGGCGGTCTGAACCTCACCACCCGGGATCCGCGAGTCGTAAACCCGTGGAGGATGGTCGCCACCTCCCGTCTGAGTAATTGGAATACCGCCCCGATAAGCAGGTCCCACCGCCTGCGCCCTGCCCTCCTGATTGATATAAATGCCGCCGATTTCATAAAGGGTTGTCGTCGGCAGAAAGATATCGGCTTTCTGAACCATCTCAGAATCGACATAATCCATGACAACCAGCAATTCCAACTTCTGCAGCGCCCGGTCAAACCGCCGTCGATCCGGAAATTGCCACAGCGGATTATTTTCAAACAGCATCAGCGCTTTGATCGAACCCTGTTCAATGGCAGTGATGAGTGTTTCAAACGACCCATTTTCATCAGCCAGGAGCCCGGCCGCAAATGCATTGGCCCCGGGCATTAGATAAAACAATCCGGCCGCTTTCCCGGTGGCCTGCAGCAGTGCGGCATAATCAGCAGCCAGCGCAGGAATCCGGCGTCGCACGGTGTCAGTACCACAGACGATAACGGGTCGTTGGCTGGTTTTGAGTTTTGCAGCCAGTGTGTCTATTTTTGCCTGCTGTGCGGCAGATGTCTGCTCACCGGTTGCAAGCGATGCGTAAAATTTCCGGGCAGGTCCGCCCAATTTATCGACCGCCGCAGCGTCAAGTGCTGCGCTGATGACAGCACCGAGGTCGGCATGAATCCCATCCGGATTGGCAGGCAAATGCTTGAATTCACAAGGTAAACGTACGGGTCGCGGATCAAACACAGCGATGGTCGCTCCCGTGCGCTGCGCCTGCCGCAAGGCCAGCGCCAGCATTGGCGCTTCGTTTAGCGGATCGGCGCCCAGCACGGCCACAAAATCGGCTGCTTCAATGTCGCGCATTGCGACCGCCAGATCCGGTTCAAGCCTTGAAACGGCCGTTTGTACCTTTCGGGTAATGGCGCCGTCGACAAAATACGCCGGCAGATGCCAGCTTTTACTCTGGCTCACGCGTTTGACCATGGCCAGCGTTTCAAGGCTGTTGCGGCTCGAACCGGCGCAGGCAACCGCTGCGGCGCCATCCTTATCGACGATGGCCTGCAGTCGTTGCTTCAATGCTGCCGTGGCTTCATCTATGGCGGCGGTCTGACCGTCGACAAGAGCTGTGCGCGGTCGCTGCGCCAGACTGTTATACAAAAATCCATAACGGCCTCTGTCGCAGATAAAATGCCCGTTGATTGCTTCGCTCAGGCGGGCTTCTTGTCTGACGACTTTGCGATACCGGCTGCTGGCAATGGTATGGCAGCCCAAAGAGCAATGAATGCACAGCGACGGGCTACGCTCATAATCCCAGCGCCGGCCAAAATAGCGTGAGGGCTTATCCGTATAGACACCGGTCGGACAGATGTCGATAAGGTTGCCTGAAAAAGGACTTTCCAGGATCCCCTCCTCAAAGCGGCCGAAATACGTCTGGTTGGCAGACTGCATCGCGCCCAGGTCACGGTAGCCGCTAAATTCCTGGTAAAAGCGTGAACAGCGGTAACAATGGATACAGCGATTCATTTCGTGTTGAACCAGGGGACCCAGATACTGATCGGTATATGTGCGCTTCTTACCCGGATATCGTCGAACGCCGTGGCCGCCGGAAACCGTCATATCCTGCAGCAGACACTGCCCGCCTGCATCGCAGACCGGACAATCGTGGGGATGATGCAGCATGAGCCATTCGATGACCGATTTACGGAAGGCCACCGCTTCCGCATCGGTTGTCGATACGACCATGTCGTCCTGCGCATCGACCATGCAGCTCATTTGCACCCCTTTAAACGGGCCCTGCAAAAATTTCACGGCACACACACGGCAGGCGCCCACAGACCCCAGGGCCGGGTGGTAGCAAAACCGCGGAATCATGATCCCCAGCTGTTCTGCCGCCTCGATCACCTTGGTTCCCGGTGCGACTTCGATTTCGCGGTCGTCGATGATAATTTTGGGCATAAATCCAGAACTTATTTGGTTTACTAGCTAATTAAAGATTATTTAAACTCTTTGTGGCTGAGCAATAGCTCCTGATATTAAAATTCGAAATTCGAATATCGAAACTCGAAACAATTTCGAATATCAAATGATCCAAATTCTAAAGTTTTGAACATTTGAATTTAGGATTTCTAATTTGTTTCGTATTTCGGATTTCATGATTCGAATTTATTGTTTAAACGGGCACTTTTTTTGACTGATATGTTCCTCCACCTCTTCCCGGAAATGGGTCAGCAAGCTTTGCAGCGGAGCAACAGCTCCCGGTGCAAAGGCACAATAGGCGCTCCACAGCTGCTTGCCCATGTCATCCAGGATGGGAATGAAATCGGACTCGCCATCGCCATTTTCCAGCCGATTCAGCAATTCTCGGATATAAGGCAATCCTTCCCGGCAGGGCGTGCACCAGCCACAGGATTCCCGGGCGAAAAATTCGGTTAAATTCAGCGTGGCAGCGACCAGGCACGAATTCTGATCAAACACCATGATGGCCCCGGTGCCCAAGCGGTTTCCCGCCTTCTTCAGGGATTCGAAATCCATCTCGATGTCATAGTGCGCTTTGGGCAAAAAACCGGTGGAGGCCCCGCCCGGCAAGCAAGCCTTAAAATCAGACCCGGCAGGCATACCGCCGGCAACGGTTTCAATGATTTCACTCAGGCGGATGCCCATCGGCAATTCGTAAGCACCCGGCCGGTTGACCCTGCCGCTGATACAAAATATTTTGGTTCCCGCACCCGTATCGGTGCTGGCAAGTCCTTTAAACCACTTTGCGCCGTGGCGAACGATATGCGGTATGTAAGCAAAAGTTTCCACGTTGCTCAATACGGTGGGCAGGCCCCAGAGTCCCTTTTCGGTCGGATACGGCGGCGGCTGCATTGGATTGGGTCGTTTGCCCATCAGCGCATTGAGTTGAGCGGTTACCTCACCGCAGATATAGCGCCCGCCGCTGCGATGAACAACCATTTCCAGAGAGTAGCCACTGCCCAGAATGTTTTGGCCTAAATAACCTGCTTCTTCAGCCAGTCTGACTTCGCGTTCGAGGATTTTGGCACCGCTTTCATACTCGGGCCGGATAAAAATAATGCCTTTTTCGGCTCGAATGGTGTATCCGGCAATGATCATGCCTTCGATCATCATGTGCGGATTGGTGTGAATCAATACGCGATCTTTGAAAGTGCCGGGCTCCATTTCATCAGCATTGCAGACAATGTACCTTGGAAAAGGCGCATCTGTGGCCACTGTTTTCAGTTTAAAGCCCGTTGGGAAAGCAGCACCGCCACGGCCCAGCAGATTGGAATCGTCAATCATTTGAATGGTATCCGATTCACTGTGCTGTTTAAGTGTCTCTTTCAACGCCGCGTAACCGCCGTTTTGCTCGTATTCTTGGAGCGTGATGATGCGGTCCGGCTGGCGGTTTTCCAGTAATATCTGCGGATATTCTTGCATATGTGTTTGGTTTGACTGTTATGATTTTTTAACCACAAAGACACGAAGGGCACAAAGATAAAAACTTTGCCAAAGCGATTAGAACGCAATTTTAAATTATTTTATTTTTCTTTTCTTTGTGCTCTTTGTGACTATGGGGTTGGAAAATATTTCTCATTAGTCGCAATTCACATCAGGCTTCGGATCGAAGTTTTTCCAATATCTGATCGATCTTTCCCGGCGTAAGCGGGCCATAAACCTTACGGTTAATCAGCATGGCCGGCGCTCTATCACAATATCCAATGCAGCAAACCGGCAAAAGCGTAAACAAACCGTCTGCTGACGTGCCGCCCACCTCTATGTCCAGCTTTTGACACAGATAGTTCTGTATGGATTCATAACCGTCCATCCAGCAAATCAGACTGTCGCAAACATGAATCACGTACCTGCCGACCGGTTCGCGGTAGATGAAGGTATAAAAGGTGGCCAGCTCTTCCACTTCCAGGGCCGACATGCCCAGCAGCGCTGCCGTCTGTTCAACGGCTTCATCGCTTAAAAAGCCATAGTGATCCTGAAGCGCCAGCATCGCATCTACCACCAGCTCCCGCGGATGATCCGCATGGGCTATCTGTTCTTCCAAAGACTCTCTTAGTTCCTTCGGTAACATTGCCTTTCAAAAGCCTTCCGGTTTTAGTTATAAAGGCCACTGGCTTCTGGTCGCTGGCTACTCGTTGCTTGGCTTTCTGGCTGCTGGCTAAGTTTTTTTGTACCGTTGCAAGCAGTTGTTACTTGTGCAATTAGTCACCAGTTGAATGTATTCGAGTACGAGGACGAGTACGAGAACGAGGACGATAAGGTCCGTAGAATCTTCGTCCTTGTCGTCGTCCTCGTACTCGTCCTCGAAATTCCAATCCACCAGACTCGCGCAACTCGCAACAGCTAACCCTTGAACCTTTGAACCCAGAACCCTGAATCCTACCGATCAATATCCGGCAATATATAATCCACCGAACCGATGATGGCGATTAAATCGGCAATGCTTTCCCCGACCGCCAGCAACGGCATCACCTGTACATTGGCGAATCCGGGCCCGCGAATCCGCACGCGATACGCATACCCCAGGCCATCGCTGACCACATAGTACCCTTGCTCGCCTCTGGGAATTTCACAGGCAGCGTATGCCTCGCCCCGGGGGATTTTGGGGCCCCGGGTCACATTAATGTAATGATGAATCAGGCTTTCGATATCTTTGAGCATATCCTCGCGTCTGGGGATCACGTAGCGGTAATCATCGGTTATGGTGCGGCCGGAAGGCATATTGTTGGCCGCCTGCTCGATGATGCCGACACTCTGTCGCATTTCTTCTATTCGCACCAGATAGCGGGCGTAACAGTCTCCCTCAGTCGCGGTCGGGACCTCAAATTCAAAATTTTCGTAGCCCGAATAGGGCATCTTTTTGCGCAGGTCCCAATCCAGGCCGCAACTTCGCAAATTGGGGCCGGTCACTCCCCAATCCATGGCATCCTGCAGCGAAATTCGGCCAACACCCTGGGTACGCGCCTTAAAAATGGGGTTTTTGCGGATCAGATTTTCATATTCCTGCAGGCGTTCGGGAAATATGTAAATAAACTGGTCAACCGCTGCTTTCCAACCCTCAGGCAAATCGGCGGCCACACCACCGATCCGGAACCAGGACGGATGTAAGCGGCCTCCCGTAATGAGCTCCACAATATCGAGGATCATTTCCCGCTCGCGAAAGGTGTAAAAATTAGGCGTCATGGCGCCCACGTCGTGGGCGTAGGTGGCCAGCCAGACCAGATGGTTGCTCAGGCGGAAAAACTCGCTGAGCATCACCCGAATTGCCTGAGCCCGCTCGGGAACTTTGATATCCGCCAATTTTTCGACTGCTAAAAGATAGGGCAAATCATTGGCTGCTCCGGCTAAATAGTCGACCCGCGCCAGATAGGGAATAAATTGGTGCCAGGTTTGACGCTCGCCGATTTTTTCGACGGCTCTGTGATGATAGCCGATTTCCAATTCCAGACCGATAATCTCTTCCCCTTTCAAAGAGGCAATGTAGCGCAACAACCCGTGGGTGCTGACATGATGAGGACCAATATTCAGAATCAGCGGATGCTCACCGTCATCGGTTTTCGTGTAAACGCCGCCGTCTAAAGGCTGCAGTTTTTCAGCGTCCTTGCGGGTATAGGGCGCCATTTCGGTGGCTCTGCCCGCAAAACTTTTTCTGAGCGGATGTCCTTCCCAGTCCGGCGGCATGATGATCCGGCGCAGGTTTGGGTGACCGTGGAAGTGAATCCCCATCAGATCAAAAACTTCCCGCTCATACCAGTTGGCCGATGGCCATATGTCCGTTATGCTGGTGATGCCGGGGGCTTTGCCATTTAAGGGCACCTTCAACCGAATACGGCCGGCTGCATCATAGGAGAGCAGGTGATATACCATGGTAAAATCCGGATAGTTCTCCGGATGCCGGCGGGCGGATTCGTCGATGGCCGTCAAATCGTCCAGACGCTGATATTTGGGTGTGGCCTCGTGTTTAAGATAGCGAAGCACATCCGTCAGCCGGTCATCGGCAACCTCCAGGGTCAGCATGTCTGAGGTGGCGTCCTGGGCTTTGATGGCATCGCCAAATCGGGCACTCAATTCCCGGGAAAGGTTCTGATCGGATGAACTGAGCTCAATCTGCCGTGGCGGTGGCGTCCACATCAGATCCGAGCGGCTGCCCCAGAAATCAGGCGGAACAACAGAGGTGCCCCGGATGGCCGTTCCCTGCATACCGGGCCCCCGGGGATCGCGACTTTTGGTCCGGCCGTCCTCCCGAAGCGGTTGGACGCTTCCCTGGGTCCCTCCTTTTAAATGAAAAATGGGACGGGTGGGGCTTTCGGTTTCAATTTTTTTCTGGAGCTCGACAATGCCCTGCAGGACAGCCTCCGGCCGCGGCGGGCATCCGGGGATATATACATCCACCGGAAGGATCTGGTCGATGCCCTGCACAACACTGTAGACATCATACATACCGCCGCAATTGGCACACGAGCCCATGGAAATCACCCATTTGGGTTCGGCCATCTGTTCGTAAAGCCGTAGAACCACCGGCGCAATTTTTTTAAAGACCGTCCCCGATACGACCAGCAGGTCGGCCTGCCGGGGAGAGGGGCGCAACACTTCAGCGCCAAACCGCGCCAGGTCGTAACGCGCCGTTAAGGCGGTGGCTTTTTCGACAAAACAACACGAGAGCCCGAAGAACATCGGCCACAGGCTGTACTTGCGTGCCCAGTTGATCAGGGCATCGGTGCCGTTCAGCAATCGTTCGTTCAGCTTTTTTGGGTTAGCGGACCCCAATCGAGTCCCCCCTTTCGCCATACGTAAAACAGGCCCAGCAACAACAAAACAATAAAAAATGAAATCTGAAGCCAGCCGGCCCAGCCGAGTTTGCCATGCGCGATGGCCCAGGCAAAAATAAAAGCGCCTTCCACGTCAAATATCAGAAAAAAAATGGCGACCAGATAAAAAGGGACTGGATAGTGCAGGCGGGCGTCTCCCGTAGGGATGATACCACTTTCATAAGGTCTCAATTTTTCTTCTGTTTTCTTCTTCTCCCCGAGCCAGACGGCAATGATCAGCTGGGATGCAATAAAAAGGAGGATCAGAAACACATAGATCACCAGGCTAAAAACGCCGGGTTCCCAGGGTGAAAGCGCGCCCGAGGCCATTATCGATTCCATAGGTTCACCGCTGTCGCTGCAATCCGTAGATTAAAGACGAGCTAATCTAATCAGAGAATGCGCACATGAAAATGGATGCTTATTGCCGGTACAACTGCAATATATTGAAAATATGAGCTAAAATTTATGGTGAATTCACAGGTAGCAGCTGACGAAATTTTTTATATAGATGAGTGCCCTGCAAAATGCAAGGTAAATCACCATTCTATGCGATAGGGCCATCGGTTTTCCGAAGCAAGCCGATAAGGTCGCTTTTTGGCTATAAACCGATGATCCACTCGGCCGCTTCATATAGATCTACCGCCAGGTAATCGGCAGCCAGATTGGCAGCCGCCAAACGTGATGCAGCTTCGCGATAGTTTCCGGTCTTTACCAGGATTGAGTGACCGCAACCCGCATTATGGGCACACTCGATGTCCTTTGCGCTGTCACCGACCATTACGCTGGCTGCCAGCGCAATCTGATATTTTTTCTGAGCCTGGATGATTAAGCCCGGCAGGGGTTTGCGGCAATTGCAGCCGTCGTCCGGCAGATGCGGACAAAAGAAAATATCGCTTATTGAGCCCCCCCCGGATCCGACAGCCGCTTTTAATTTCGTATGAATATGTTCAAGCTCCGCCGGGGAAATCAGCTTGCGTGGAATGGCCGACTGGTTCGTGATAACAATGATGGTAAAACCGGCAGCGGTCAGATCGCGAATCGCTTCGATACTGCGCGGTAAAAAAATGAATTCCGACCAATTTTTAATGTAATCAGCAGAGTCCTGATTGATCGTTCCATCCCGATCGAGGAAAACGACTTTTTTTAGCAAAATAATGGGCTCCTCAAATGGGTTCGGCCAGTGTTGTGTCCCAACGATAGTTTATAAAGAACCCGTTTGTCTTTAAAAATTACAATTTCCTGTCGATATCGATATTTTTTGAAGGACCCGCTTACTCGGCAACCAGAATCGGATTGGTGAATCCATCCTGGACGAGTATTTTTTCATGCTCCACGGCCTCTTTTAGGGTGTTGAAGCGTCCGACCCGGACCCGATAAAAGGTTCGATCGCCACGATCATAAACCGTTATATGCGCATTTTTATAGCGCCGGGCCAGCTGACGCCTTTGCTTTTCAGCATTTTCACGACTCACAAAGGCGCCCACCTGAAACGTAAAATTGCCGGTG
>JASFIG010000109.1:0-12347 GCA_050122795.1 Desulfobacterales bacterium | reverse complement strand
GGTGGTGACCTTAGTTGTGTTATGGATTCAGTATCAAGATCTTTAGGATAATTTTTACCGGGAGGTAAAACATGACAAAACAGACCTTCAAGCGGACGACGTGGCTGCTTTGCATAGCGGTTGCGATGGCGGCATGCAAAGAAAAACCTGAAATTGTCGAAGTGGTCCGGTCCATTAAGACCATCACTGTCCGTGAGCAACCTGCCGAGAAGATACGTAGATTTTCAGGGCAAGTCGCTGCGGTCGATTCCTCCGGCCTCAGCTTTGAGGTCAGCGGGCAGGTGGAATCGGTGGAAGTCGACATCGGCGACCGCGTCAAAAAGGGGGATGTGCTCTCTGTACTCGATCCGGAGCCCTACCAGTTGGAGGTGGATGCAGCCGAGGCCGAGCTCATTAAAGCCAAAGAAAATGTGACCAAAACAAAGGCCGAGTACGAGCGCCAGAAGCGGATTTTCGAAGAGGGTGCGGGGGCAGAAAGGTATGTGGAGGTCGCCGAATACAATTACAAGGCCGCCCGGAGCGGCGTTAAATTCCAGATTGCCAAACTGGATCTGGCCAGGCGCAATTTGCGCAAAACAAAACTGCCCTCTCCTTACGAAGGCGTCATTGCCTGGCGGTCCGTTGAGCCCAACGAGGAGGTGCTGGCCGGACAGAAAATCCTCGAAATCAATGCCACCGGCAAAATGGAGGTGGAGCTGGCCATACCGGAGACCAACGTCGACCAGATCCACATCGATGACCCGGTGACGGTCAATTTTCCGACCCTGCCGGATCAGACTGCCAAGGGCCGAATTTCCTACATCGGCGGCGCCGCCGTTAAAGCCAACGCCTTTCCGGTCAAAGTCGAGCTGATCGATCCGAGTGAAAAAGTCAAGCCCGGTATGACCGCCGAAGCCAAGCTTACCATCAAGGATGAAAACCACAAGGCGGGTTACCTGGTTCCAATCCAGGCGCTCCTGCCCTCCCCGGAGCCGAACCGGGGATACGCATTTGTGTATGAGCCCAAGACATCGACGGTCAAGAAAACGCCGGTCCACTCCCGCGGCACGGCGGATAAAAAAATCATCATCAACGAAGGGCTTAAGGCCGGCGACATTATTGCCGTGGCCGGCGTCAGCTTTTTGGCCGATGGGATGGAAGTCAAGCTCTTGGAGGGTAACGGAAAATGAAAGGGATCACCGCTTTTGCGCTGAATAATTCGCGAACCGTCATCATGACCCTGTTGCTGGTCATATTAGGCGGTATGACGGCCTTTATCCGCCTTCCGAAACTGGAAGACCCTTTAATTACGATCCGCGAAGCACTGGTGTACGCAAAATATCCCGGCATGCCGGTGGAGCAGGTCGAACGTCTGATTACCCGGCCGATCGAAGAAAAAATCCGCAGCATGGGCGAAATCGACAGGATCAAGGATTCCACCTCCAAATTCGGCGAATGCCTGATCCATGTGATTCTCAAAGACGAGGTGCCCACCGAACAGATAGCGGCGACGTGGAAACTGCTGCGCAACCGCATGGCGGATGTCAAACCCGAGCTGCCGCAAGGCACCATCGGGCCGATGGTCGACGATACATTCGGCGATACATCGGTGGCCACCATCGCGCTCTGGAGCGACGGGTTTTCCATGGCGGAAATGCATGAAACCGCCCGTGAAATCAGAGAGCGCCTCAACATGATGAAGGGCATCCAGAAGGTCGATCTCACCGGGGTCCAGGAAGAGCGCATTTATCTCGATTTTTCGAGCGCCCGGATTGCGCAGCTGGGAATCGATACGGCTGATATCAGCAAAAGTCTGCGGGAGCAGAACATTCTGCTGCCCGGAGGCAGGATAAATCTTTACGATGCGGAAATCATCGTGGAAACCCAGGGTCGGTTCACCTCCATCGAGGAGATCGCAGAGGTTCTCATCCCGATTTCCGGCACCCAGGCCTCGATTCCGCTGCGTGATATCGCGACCATCCGAAAAGCTTACGTGGAACCTATCGACAACCCGGCCTACTACAACGGCCACCAGGCCATTGTTTTAAGTGTCTTTATCCTCAGGGGGGTCGATGCGGTCGAGTTCGGCCGGCGCCTGCAACAAAAAGTCAAGGAGATGGAGAACTCCCTTCCGTGGGGCTACAAGCTCGACTTTGCCACCTTTCAGCCCGAGCTGATTCAAAAAGCCGTCAGCGGCATGGTAGTCAACGTGCTCGAAAGTGTGGGGATCGTTCTGGTGGTGGTCATGCTGCTGCTGGGGCTGCGAACCGGTCTGATTGTGGGCTCATTCATCCCCCTGGTGATGCTTTTCGGCATGTTGATGATGTATGCTCTGGGCATTGATATGGAGCGCATGTCGCTGGCTACCATGATTATCGCCCTGGGCATGTTCGTGGACAACGCCATTGTGGTATCCGATGACATCAAGGTCAATCTGGAAAGCGGAATGGAACGCAAGGAGGCTGTTTTAAAAACCGGCAGTTCCCTTGCGGTTCCTTTGCTCACCAGTACGCTGACAACTGTTTTTGCCTTCGGACCGATCATCCTTCAAATCGGTCAGACGGGCGATTACACCTCCTCGCTGGGTTCGGTGATGATGATTCTGCTGATGGGGTCATGGTTTTTTTCCATGTTTTCATCGACCAGCATGTGCTTCTGGTTTTTGAAGACAAAGCCGCCTGCCGGCGCTGATAAACAACAAGCGCACGATCCCTACCAGGGAAGATTCTATCGGTTCTATCGCGGAATCCTGAAAATCTCGCTGCGCTTCCGATTCCTGGTGATAGCGGTGACGGCCGGCATATTTGTAGTGGCTCTGTATGCGCTGTCGTTTGTACCCCAGGCTTTTTTTCCGCCCGGGGACCGCAACCAGTATCTGGTTTATCTCGATCTTCCCGCCGGAACCTATATCGAAGAGACCGACCGGACCGTCAGAGAACTCAGCGCCTGGTTGCAGGATAAGCAGCAAAACCCGGAAATCACCGGAACCATCGCCTATGTGGGCAACGGCGGGCCGCGGTTTTTCCTCTCGCTGGCGCCGGTCGACCCGGATCCGTTCGTGGCATTTTTAATCGTCAACACCGAGACCAACAAAGAGGTGCCCGAACTGGTTACGCGCACCAGCCAATATATCACGGATCATTTCCCCAATGTGCGCGGTCGGGTCAAGGCCATGTGGCTGGGCGGAAGTGAGACCGGATTGTTTCAGATGCGGCTCAGCGGTCCCGGCATCGAGGTGCTGCAGGAGCAGGCCGAGCAGTTGATGGCTGCGCTGCGCAAAATCCCCGGCACCATCGATATCAAGCAGGATTGGAACAACCGGGTGATGACGGCTATTGCGGATGTCGATCAGGCCCGCGCCCGCCGCGCCGGGGTGACATCGCAGGATGTGGCCGATTCCCTGGACTTTTTTATCGACGGTGTGACGACCACTGACTATCATGAGGGCAATGTGCAGATCCCCATCGTCGGGCGCGGCGTCAAGTCTGAACGGGAATCTGCTGAGAGTCTCAACACCATCAGCATCCGCACGCAAACCGGCGGCAACGTGCCGATAAACCAGGTTGTCGATGTCTACACCGTCGGCAAACTGAACCGTATTATGCGCTACAATCAGGAGCGCACCATCACCGTCAGCGCCAAGAACCAGGTGCTCAAAGCATCTGAAATCTTTGCGGCTCTTGTGCCGATAATCGAGGCGATGGAGTTTCCAAAATACCACTTTTGGGAGCTGGGCGGCGAGCTGGAGGATGCCGCCCGGGCCCAGCGGAACCTGGCAAAATGGCTGCTGCCCTGTTTTGGCGGCATCGTGTTTTTGCTGGTCTGGCAGTTTAACTCCATCCGGCGGGCGGCCATCATTATTTTGACCATGCCGCTGGTGATTGTCGGTGCCGTGGTCGGTCTGCTGGTGATGCAGGCTGATTTTGGCTTTATGGTTATTCTGGGATTGCTGGCACTGGCCGGATCGATTGTCAACAATGGCATTGTCATGATCGATAAAATCGAGGAAAACCGGCGCGATGGACAGACGCCCTATGATGCGGTGATCAATTCGGCCGTCAGCCGTTTCAGACCGATCCTGCTTTCGGTTTCGACCACCATGCTGGGATTCTCGCCGCTGATCATCAACCGGGATCCGCTGTTTTACGGTATGGCCTGCATCATGTTTTTCGGACTGGGCATCGGCAGCATGTTTACGCTCAACTATGTTCCGGCCCTTTACAGCATTTTTTTCCGGGTCAAAGCGCCGGATGATAATGCACCGCGCTGATCACTTCAGCTTGTACGCTTCACCGATTTCTAGCAGCATCACTTTAATTGTTGATTTTTTTGCAACTCTTCTCTTAAATTCCTGCGGGTCGGCTTTGCTGCGGTGCATGGGGACAGCCACTTTGGGCTTTATGGCGACCGCAGCCCGCGCGGCTTCTGCAGGATCCATTGTAAAGGTGCCCCCGATGGGCAGCAGGGCAATATCCACTCGACCCAATTTTTTCATCTCGGGAATGAAATCCGTGTCGCCGGCATGGTAGATGGTTTTGCCTTCCGCGGTTATCAAATAGCCGACGCCGTTGCCCTTATGATGAACCTTGCGGGTCGAGCTTCCCTCTGCCGTGTTGTAAGCATCCACCACTTTGATTTGAATGCCCCGAAAAGAAAACACTTCCCCGGGTTCAACAACCCGGATATCCTTTCCCAGGTTTTTGGTGCAGCGCTGGGGACCGACGACCAAGGTACGCTTGCGCCGCAGGCGGTTAACGGTTACATCTTTGGCGTGATCCTTGTGGTCATGGGTGACCAGAATCAAATCCGCCTTTTCCAGCTTTTCGGGCAGCCCGTCAATCGGATCCGGCCAGCGGCTGAATTCAACTTTTTTTGGATGGTGAGTGTAGTAGGAACGCAGATAGGCAGGATCAATATAAATAATTGCAGCGTTGGTTTTGATCTGGATCCAGGAAGGGGGAAACCATTTAAGAAAGACAGACATGGGTGTTTAATAAAACGGAAATCTTTCCCAGAAGTCTTTTTCGTCATCCTGCCACTTGGGGCCGAACTTCTTTTCGAAAAAAGCGCCCATGCGATCATACCAGCGACTCCAGGGATTTTTACCCAGTTCTTTGGCCTCAAGAACGTCGTTTAAAAACGAGGCGATGTTGACCATTTCTTCTTTGGGCAAATAGGAGGCAGCGCCTTCCTTATATGATTTTACGATATTTTCCGGGCTGAGTGCGTGAGCGGTCAACATCACAGACGTTACCTCTCTTTGACCGGCAATTTCGAGCAACTGATAGCCTTCAACCCCCATGATATCCAGAACTGCCATATCGAAATGTTCGGATTCCAGATAATCTTTGGCCGCGTTAAAATTGGACGCCTTAACGGTTTCGCACATGGGTAGCAGGTCTTCCAGCGTATCCAACACATCCGGTTCGTCATCCACCAAAAGAATTCGTTTGCCCTCCAGCAGGTCTTTTTCGGCCATATTGTAACCTCCATTTCGAATTCGTTTTCATGTAAAGCTTAAAATATAATATTAAGTGTATTTAGCAGGAGATCAAGGAATTTTAGCTTTTAGAGATCTTTTTCTACGAAAAGCGAAACGGTTTTTCCGTCTTTTAAATTGACCAGCCCATCTTCACAGATGCGCAAATATGGAATGGCCGCACCGGTAAGCGTTATCAGCGATAAAACCGGTTCGGGGAAGGGGATACCCTGGTTTTGGGCTGCGCGGGTGACCTTTGCAAATTGATGAATAAGGTCTTCAATCTTCAGGTCGGCGATCAGGCCAAAAATGGGCAACGGGAGTTCGGCCACTGTTTTCCCATTCTGGCAGATAACGACACCGCCCTGCAGGCTGCGGATCCGATTAACGGCGGCGGCCATGTCGCCGTCATCCCGGCCGACCACGACAATATCAGTGGTATCCCAGGCAGCGCTGCAACCAATGGCACCGGATTGGATACCGAATCCTTTGACCAGTCCCACAAACATTTGCCCCGGGTTATGGGTGCGATCAATGGCGGCAATTTTAGCCATATGCTTATCGGGATCAATATAAATTTGCCCATGCTGGACGGCGATGCGTTCCGTGATTTCGGCAGTCACCAGATCCGTGACCATGCTCATTACCCGAACATTGACCTGCTTTGCTTTTCCAGGAGCACGGATTGCAAAATCGGATGGTTTCAGATCGCGGTTCAGCTTTACAGAATTTAAGCTTTCAGCAGCAAAAGTATGAGATCGGGGAGGCGTCAATAATTTGCCCTCGCGGGCGATGACCTTCCCATTGCTGACGACCACCCTGGCATCGATGGTGGCGATATCCGGGATGATCGCAAAATCAGCGAATCTTCCCGGTGCCAGACCGCCGATCAGATGGTCTAACCCAAAATGCTCGGCAACATTTAACGTCGCCATCTGAATCGCCTCGATGGCCTCGAATCCGCAGTCGATTGCTTTCTGAACGATGGCCTCCATGTAGCCGCTGGCCATAAGCTCGTCAGGTGATATACTGTCGCTTGCCAGAATCAGGCGCCGTGAGTCGATGCCCCAATCTTTGATTTTGGCAATTTCTGCCAGATCTTTGCGCACCGCTCCTTCACGAATCATGACATGCAGCCCGAGACGCAGCCGCTCGAGCACTTGCTCAGCATTGATGGGCTCGTGGCAGGAGGTTATGCCGTTGGCAATGTAGGCAGCCAGCTTTTTTTCACTGGCACCGGCGGTGTGCCCTTCCAGTGTCTTACCGGCCCTTTGGACCTGCTCGAATATGTCCAGAAGCCAGTCGGGATTCTGCAGCACGGCCTGCCAGTAGGATTCGCCCAGGCCGATAATGTCTTCGCGCTCAAGCAGTTTTTGCAGGTCTTTTGGGGAGATGCTTTGAGCGGTTTTACTGATGGAAATCATCACCGGGGCGGTGGCCCATATTTTGATGGGCTGATTCTTGAAAGAATCCAGATAATCACTAAGGCCTTTTAACCCGCCGACCGGATACACTTCCAGGGTTTCACTCACAATAGCGGTGGTACCCCCTCTGGCCGCATATTTTAGAAATTCATCGATTCGACACAGCCAGGACAGATGCGTGTGGCCATCGATCAGGCCGGGTATAAGCGTTTGACCGCCTGCATCGATGACCTCGGTTTGGGGCCCGATGGTATCGTCCGGATTCTGACCGACGTATGCGATCCAGCGTCCCTTGGTGCTGACGGCAAAATCGTCCAGCATTTCTCCGGTATAGACATTTGCCAGCCGGGCGTTGATCACTGCCAGATCGGCTTTTTCCCTTCCCAGGGCCACCTGCATCAGCACTTTGGACTCGTCGCTGCGCCTGTACAGCATCGATTCATCGGTTGTCACGGTATACGGATTCCTTTACGCGTATGTTTCGGTTTTTTTATTGGATGCTCCTGGCCCCTTGCTTCGACTCGGCTGCCTTCGACAGGCTCAGGCCCCGAGCGTGCCAAGGGGAGCTCGTCGCAGGCTGGCTACTGGCTGAGAGCCGATGACCGATTGATCGATGCCAGCTGCCAGCTGCTAGCAGCCAGAGACCGGCAGCTATGGTTCGCAGCTAAGATGGCAAACACCGGTTGGTGTTTGTATGGCGTATGGGAAGTATTTACGTTTAAACCACAGCGCCACGTTTACCAGGCTGATGAGCACCGGGACTTCAACCAGCGGCCCGATAACGGCTGCAAACGCCTGTCCGGAATCGATGCCAAACACCGCCACGGCTACGGCAATCGCCAGTTCAAAATTATTGGAGGCCGCCGTAAAACTCAAAGTGGTGGATTGCTCATAGGTGGCGCGGACTTTCATGGATAACAGGAATGAGACAAAAAACATCAACACAAAGTAGATGCACAGCGGAATGGCGATGCGAATGACATCGAAAGGAAGCTGGACGATAAACTCCCCCTTTAACGAAAACATGACCAGAATGGTAAACAACAAAGCACACAGGGTGATCGGGCTGATTTTGGGGATGAATTTTTGCTCATACCACTGGATGCCTTTTGTCTTCAATCCAATGACCCGGGTAATAATCCCGCCAATGAAAGGGATTCCCAGATAAATGAAAACGCTTTCGGCAATCTGGCCGATGGAGATATCAACCACAACCCCTTTGAGGCCCAGCCATTGGGGTACCACGGTGATAAAGATATAAGCGTAGACCGAGAAAAACAAAACCTGGAAAATCGAATTAAAGGCTACCAGCCCGGCACAGTATTCCCGGTCGCCGGAAGCCAGATCATTCCATACGATTACCATGGCAATACAGCGGGCCAGACCGATCAGGATTAATCCCACCATGTATTCGTGCTGGTCGGATAAAAAGGTAATGGCCAGCAAAAACATCAGAATCGGGCCGATGACCCAATTTTGAACCAGTGAAAGCAACAACACCTTCACATTGCGAAAAACCCGACCGAGTTGCTCGTATTTGACCTTTGCCAGCGGCGGATACATCATCAGGATGAGACCAATGGCAATCGGTATATTGGTCGTACCCACCTGAAAGGTGTTTATGATTTTGCGGATCTCGGGATAAAGATAGCCGATCCCAACGCCGATAAACATGGCGCCAAATATCCACAGCGTTAAAAAGCGATCCAGAAAAGAAAGTGATTTTACAGTTGAGTCGGTCATGAGAATACCCTGGCAGCAGTGGTGTTTGTTTAAATGTTGAAGTAGACAAAAGGCGCCTATGATGGTTCTGATACGGTCCTATTTTTTTGCGGCCGCCTGGCGTTTGCGAAAGCTTCCAATCCAGTTCATGGCAAACTCGTCGCGCCCCATGGCCAGATCAGCAGCCAATATCGAGGTGATCACCTCATCAAACAGCGGATTGGTAATCGGGCAGGTCAGCCCACAGCGAATCGCCATCGCCAGAAACGTTCCGTTGAGCAACTCGCGATCCGGTATGCCAAATGATATGTTACTGCAACCCATGGTGATGTTGATCCCAAATTTTTTGACGATGGCCTCGACCGCATCCAGTGCCATTTTGCCGGCCTGGTCATCCGCGCCGACCGACATTGCCAGCGGGTCGATGACGATGTCTTCAGTGGCAATGCCGAGCTTGGTTGCGCGATCAATGATTTTGCCGGCAATCTCGATGCGCTTTTCCAGGGTCTTGGGAATACCGTCATCATCCATGGCCAAACCAATGACCGCTGCATTGTACTGCTTGATCAGCGGCAAAACAGTCTCCAGCTTTTCCTCTTCACCGTTGACCGAGTTGACCAGGGCTTTGCCCGAATAGACTTTCAGCGCGGCTTCCAAAGCCTTGACATTGGCCGTATCAATACACAGCGGCACATCGGTCAGCTCGGTCAATACCTCGATCATTTGCACCAGCAACGCCGGCTCATCTGCTCCCGGCACCCCGGCATTGACATCCAAAATGACCGCACCGGCTTCAATTTGAGCCAATGCATCGGATTTGACCGTATCAAAGTTGCCGGCTTTGAGCTCTTGCTGCAGTGTTTTGCGGCCGGTGGGGTTGATGCGCTCACCGATAATCGCCGTCGGCAACTGGCGGCTGATGGACACTTGTTTTGAAGCCGATTCAACGGTTGTTGTCATTACCTCAGTCATTTAAGCCCCCCTCTTTTTTGTGTTGATTGAAAAGACAACATACTGGCCTTTTTAAGATGTGAAGCAGCCTGGCGGTATTGCCAATTATCAGTCAATTTATCGGGTTTCCTTGCGGCGTTGTTCCTCGTCGCGGATTTCTCGCCGCAGCAGTTTGCCAACCTTGGACTTGGGAAGCATGTCTCTGAATTCAATATATTGCGGCACTTTATAGGATACCAGGCTTTCGCGGCACCATTTGATCAGCTCATAGCCGGTGATTCCTTTGATATCTTCTTTGAGCACCACATAGGCTTTGATGCGTTCTCCGACTTTTTCATCCGGCACCCCGACCACGCAGGCGCCGATCACAGCCGGGTGTTCCTGCAGGGTGGATTCGATTTCAGAGGCGGATACGCGATAGCCTTTGTGCTTGATGGTGTCAACAGTACGATCCACAAAGTACAGATTGCCGTCCGCATCCATGGACATGACATCAGCGGTGCGGTACCATTTTTTATTGTCAATCTCTACAAATGATTCAGCAGTTTCTTCGGGTTTGTTCAAGTAATAGGTTACCATATGATCAGAGGTGACCAGTAACTCGCCTGCATCCCCCACCTTGACCGGTTCCAGGGTTGCCGGGTCAACGATCTTTATCTTTTTGGTGGCCAGAATGCGGCCGACACTTTTGGGCGGGGTGTCGATATCAACCGGGCACATGGAGACCCCACCGCAGGTTTCGGTGGCACCGTATCCCTGCCTGATTTTGCACTCAAATTTTTCTTGCCAGCGCCTGCCGATTTCCACCGGCAACAGGTCTCCGGCGCTAAACCAGTATTCGACCGAGCTCAAATCGTACTGATCGAGGCGATCATGCTCCAGAATCATGCGATACAGGGCAGGGACCCCGATCATGGTTTTGGCCTTGAAGCGCTGGATGGCATCCAGGGCTGCATCCAGGTTGATTTTCGGCAGCAGAATCACCGTACCGCCGACCAAAAGGCTTGCCAACCCGCAGGTCTGTCCCAGAATGTGAAACATGGGCGCATTCCCCAGAACCACATTTTGCTCGGGCGGAAAAAGGGATTCGCTGATGGTAATCTGCTCGCGGGCTGAAGTCAGAAACAGATTATGGGTGAAAGGCACCCCTTTGGGGAATTTGGTGGTGCCACCGGTATACAGAATTTCGGCAATTGCCTCGCCGTCCGGTCCGTTACCCGGCTGTTGGGGCCCTGATGGTCGCTGTTGCGCCAATAACCTGCGAAATGAATAGGTGTTCTCGTCCAGCGCAATTTTGCCCCGGGGGATGATATCAAACAGATAGCCGAATGCCCGTTTCCACCAGGGCAGCAAATCCGCCATTTTGGTGACGATTACCGTTTTAAGCTGTGTTTGCGGCAGCACGCTGGTGACATATCCAAAATTCGTATCTGCGCAGACGATGGCCTCGGCCTCGCTGTCATTGGCGATATACTGCAGATCATGGGGCGTATAAATGGGCGTAATGGGCACGCAGACGCCTCCTATTTTTTGAATGCCCAGCCAGGCCACCACCCACTGGATGCTGTTGGGGATATAAATCATGATTTTTTGTCCGGCCTCGAGACCTGCATGGCTTAGGGCAGCAGCAAAACGATCCGCCATGTCTTTTACCTGACGATAGGAAAATCGTGTCCCCAGGTAAACCACCGCTGTATTGTTTTTCCGTTGATCGGCAGTTGCGGCAAAAGCAGCATAAATATTATGATTTGGTTTTGGATTCATTGGCACGTGTCAGATTCCAAAATACGCAGATTTTATTTCAGGGTTGTCCATGAGTTCCTGGCCGGTGCCCGAAAGCGTTAACATGCCATTTTCCACAACATAGCCTTTGTCGATCATCGGCAATACCGGTCGGGCAAATTGCTCACTGATAACCACTGTGATGCCGGTGTTTTCTTTAAGCTGCGCGACTGCATCCACGACCACCTGCTGCATCATAGGGCTGAGCCCGAGGAGGGGTTCGTCCAGCAGCAAGAGTTTCGGGCGCACGATCAACGCCATTCCGATGGCCAGCATCTGCTGCTCCCCGCCGCTTAAAAAGCCGGCCTTGCGGGTTCTTAATTGGGTCAGAGCCGGGAACAGCTCAAAAACATATTCAATAGATTCAGTTATTTCTTGACGTTTTTTCAAGTATCCGGCGATCTTTAGATTCTCCAGCACACTGCTTTCAGGGAAAATGGGGTGGCGCTCGCGGCACAGCACAATGCCCATTTTGACCCGTTCATCGGGCCGGGTTTCGGTGATGTCGCGGCCGTCATAGAGGATCTTACCGTAAACCGTAATGCGCTCGCCGCCCCGGCGCTTTTCCTTGATACGCATATCGATGATCAGGCCCGAAAGTGAATTCATCAAAGTGGTTTTACCGGCGCTGTTGGAGCCAATGACACCGACGATTTCACCTTCCTCGACATCTATGCTCAAGTCATTGATGGCCAGAGCATTCTCAAAAAATACCATCAGGTTCTTCACTTCCAACATTATCAATTCCCTAATCCGCCGGCGCAAAAAAACCAAGCTTTTCAAATGCCTTATTATTTTTGCTTATTCGATAATGATCCCCGCAAAGCATAGCAAAAATTGAGTTTTAATATGGAAATGAGCAATTTTTTTGATGAGCAAGGCCGCACAAGGGTTTCAGCTTGAGGCGTACTTAAGGTACGTCGAGGGCTGAAACCCGCGGAGAACGCAGCTCATCGGAAAAAGGGCCATTTCCAATGAAATTAAGCTTCGGCGCCCAGATATGCCTTCTT